>CADCPP010000135.1 GCA_902803355.1 uncultured Lachnospiraceae bacterium
GATCCCGACCGAGCTGGTGATCAACACCAATTTCCAGACCATCACCTACTGGGGCATGCGCAACACCTTCTGGGGCCTGATCCTGCCATCGGTCACCTCGATCTTCTATATTTACCTGCTGAAGGAGAACTTCGAGTCGATCCCGGATGAGCTGTATAAGGCGGCCAAGGTGGACGGCACCTCGGACTTCAAATATCTGACCAAGGTGATGATCCCCATCAGCGCGCCCACGCTGGTCACGGTGGTCATTCTGAAGGTCATCGAGTGCTGGAATTCCTACGTGTGGCCGCGCCTGATCACGGATGACGCAAACTACTATCTGGTCTCAAACGGTATTCAGGAGATCCGCGAGCACGGCTTCGGCCGGCAGAACATCCCGGCCATGATGGCCGCGGTGGTGGTCATCTCCGTGCCGCTCATCATTCTCTTCCTGATCTTCCACAAGAAGATCATGGCCGGTGTGTCGAGAGGAGGGACCAAGGGATGAAAAAGCTCATTTGTCTGTTCCTTGCCCTTGTGCTTGCCGCCGGAATGCTTACCGGCTGCCACGGCACGCTGGAGACTACGGCTGCGCCAACCGAAGCGCCTGCTACGCAGGAGGGCGGAGAGAGTGCTGAAAGCGGCGAAACGAAGGAGTCACAGGAGATTCCGGATGTCAACGGGTTTGTGATCCCGGACAGCTTTGATACCTCCCGGAAGATCGAACTGGTCTTCTGGCTGAAAAACGACAGCAACTCCGCGCAGGTGGCCATCTACGAGAAGGCTATGGCAGACTTCAGCGCCCTGTATCCGAACGTGAGCTTCAAGGTCCGCAAATATACGGACTACGGCGAGATCTACAACGACGTCATCACCAATATTGCCACGAACACCACGCCAAACGTCTGCATCACCTATCCGGACCATATCGCCACCTACCTGACCGGTACGGGGACCATGGTGCGGCTGGATGAACTGATGGCGGATGAAAAGTACGGCCTTGGCGGCAGTGAGCTGCGCTTCGACAGCCCTCATGCGGCCGAGATCGTGCCGCAGTTTTTGGGCGAAGGCGTGCTGCAGGGACACCAGTACGCGCTGCCGTTCATGCGCTCCACCGAGGCGGCCTATATCAACAAGACGCAGGTGGAAGCGCTTGGCTACGAGCTTCCGGACGTGCTCACCTGGGATTTCATCTGGGAAGTCTCCGAAGCAGCCATGGCGAAAAACGCGGACGGGACCTTCAAGCTCAACGGTCAGAAGGTCATGATCCCCTTCATCTACAAGTCCACCGACAATATGATGATCCAGATGTTAAAGCAGCTGGATGCCGGCTATTCCACACATGACGGCAAGATCCTGCTCTTCAACGATACCACGGCTTCGCTGTTAAAGGAGATCGCGCAGCACGCGATGACGCGCAGCTTTTCCACCTTCAAGATCTCCAGCTATCCCGGCAACTATCTGAACGCCGGCCAGTGCCTCTTTGCCATCGACTCCACCGCCGGAGCCACCTGGATGGGGCACGACGCGCACAATCAGGATATCCCGAAGGAGCAGATGGTGGATTTCGAGATCGCCGTGCGTCCGGTGCCGCAGTTTGATCCGGAGAACCCGAAGATGATCTCGCAGGGACCCTCGGTCTGCATCTTCAACAAGAGCGATCCGCAGGAGGTCCTGGCCAGCTGGCTCTTCGCCCAGTTCCTTTTGACGAATGACGTGCAGATCGCCTATTCGCGGACAGAGGGCTACGTGCCGGTCACGCTGAAAGCCCAGAACAGTGCGGAGTATCAGGAGTACCTCTCCCGCTCCGGCGAGGACAACGACGCCTACTACAGCGTGAAGATCGACGCGGCAAAGCTCCTTCTGGAAAACGTGGATGATACCTTCGTGACGCCGGTCTTCAACGGCTCGGCATCGCTTAGGAACGCGGCCGGCACGCTGGTGGAGCAGGCCGTCAAGAACGGCTATCGCAAGAAGGACACGGACGACGCCTTCATCACGCAGCTCTACTCGGATACCATCGCCCTGTATCATCTGGATAAGAGCGCCGTTGTGGATCCGGACGCGCAGGAGACGCAGGTACCGGGCAGTGAAAGCGGAGAGAGCGCAGAGCCCGCGCAGCCGGGCACCGAAAGCAGCCAGGGCAAAACCTCCGAGCCGCTGCCGCAGACCGCAAAAGCGCTGCTGTACTGTGTGGCGATCGCCTGGGGCGGCATCGCCGTCGTCTGGCTGGTCAGGAAGATCAAAGAGAGGCGCTGAGCAGAGCGCAGCTTGTGAAAATTAGCGGAAAGTCTTGATTTTACAGGGCTTTCCGCTATAATTAGTTTGTTCAATCCAATTGTTCCCTTTCAGGGGCATCAGTGTTACAAAGGAGAAGAAACATGAAAAAACTGTTAGCGATCGTTCTTTCGCTGGCCATGATCATGGGCCTTGCCGCCTGCGGCGGACAGAACGAATCTACGGCTGCAAGCACCACGGAAGCAGCTACAACGGCGCCGGAGACCACCAAGGCCCCCGAGACCACGGAAGCGCCTACCACGGAACCTGTCGACATCTTTGCCAAGGGCGAAGGCGTCATGACCTACGAGGAATATCTGAAGACCGCCGTGATGGAACCGGTCGTGATCGAAGCCTTTGTGCAGGGCAAGCAGTCCTACTATGCGGAAAAAGGCACGGCCAACCTTTACCTGGCGGATCAGGACGGCGCCTATTACTGCTACGGCTGCGCCATGACGCAGGAGCAGTTCGACAAGCTGGAAGAAGGCACCAAGGTCAAGGTCTCCGGTGAAAGGGCTGAATATGCCGGTGAGATCGAAGTGGGCAGCGGCAAGCTGGAAGAGATCGAAGAAGGCACGTTCGTGGCGGATACCGTGGATGTGACTGAGTTTGCCGGCAAAGAGGCTCTGGCCGACTACATGAACCGGAAAGTCTCGTTCTCCGCTCTGGTCGTGAATGCGGAAGTCAGCAAAAAAGCCAGCGATTCCGATCCGGATATCTATTTCACCGCGGGCGGCGTGTCCTTCTGCGTGGAATCCTTCCTGACCGGCCCGGATACCGATGCCTACGCGGCAGCGGCGGCCTTAAAGCCCGGTGATGTGATCGACGTCGAAGCGTTCCTGTACTGGTACAACGGTGCGAACCCGCACGTGACGAATGTCGCGGTCGTCGGCAATGTCAATGAGAAATCCGAAGGCGCCATGAGCTATGCGGAATTTATGGCTGCCGCGAAGATGGACCCCGTCGTGATCGAAGCCTTCGTGCAGGGCAAGCAGGCCTATTATGCAGCGAAGGGCACGGCCAATCTCTATCTGGCAGATGTGGACGGTGCCTACTATTGCTACAACTGCGTGATGACTCAGGAGCAGTATGACAAGCTGGAAGCCGGTACGAAGGTCCGCATCTCCGGCGAAAAGGGTGAATACGCCGGTGAGATCGAAGTCGCCGAAGGCAAGGTCGAAGAGATCTTAAACGGCAGCTTTACGACTCTTCCGGTCGATGTCACAGACGCTGTGGGCAACGATGAACTTCTGGAAGCCCACATGAATCAGCTGATCGTGGCCAAGGGCCTTGTGGTCATGCCGAAGGATGGCGGCGAAGCCGTCAGCAAGAAGGAAAATGATACCGATCCGGACCTCTACATCCACCTGGTCGGCGCTCAGGGCGCACTGGATGTGTGTGTGGAATCCTTCCTGACCGGTCCTGACACGGAAGTCTACAAGACGGCGGAAGGCCTGAAGGCCGGCGATGTGGTCGATCTGGAAGGCTTCCTGTACTGGTACAACGGGGCGAACCCGCACGTGACCGGCATTAAACTGACCGGCAGCATCAACGAGAAGTCCGAAAACGTCATGAGCTATACGGAATTCATGGCCACCGAGCAGATGGAACCGGTGCTGATCGAAGCTTATGTCCAGGGTAAGCAGGACTATTACGCAGAGAAGGGAACGGCAAATCTCTATCTGGCGGATCTGGACGGCGCCTACTACTGCTATGGCTGCGCCATGAGCCAGGAACAGTTTGACAAGCTGGAAGAAGGCACCAAGGTGCGTGTGTCCGGTGAAAAAGCCGAATATGCCGGCGAGATCGAAGTGGGCAGCGGCAAGCTGGAAGAGATCCTGGAAGGCAAGTACATTGCGGCGCCCGTTGAGATGGACGTCTTTGATGAAGAGCAGACGGTGTTTGCACAGTATATGAACTGCAAGGTCGTTTTCCACGGCATGGAGATCGCAGCAGGAAAAGACGGGGCTGATGCTGTGACTAAGAAGGAAAATGATACCGACCCCGACCTGTATTTCAGAGCATCCTGCGAAAGCGGAGAGGTGAGCTTCTGCGTCGAATCCTACCTGACCGGTCCGGACAGCGATGTCTATAAGACGGTAGAGAATCTGAAGGCCGGCGATAAGGTCGATATCACCTGCTTCCTGTACTGGTACAACGGGGCGAACCCGCACGTGCTGAGTGTTGTGCCGGCTGCGGAATAAGACGCGGCAGATCAAGACAAAATCAAGACAAAAAGAGGACGCCGACAGGAATGCCGGCGTCCTTCGTTATTTTCTTGCTATTGTTAAAAACTGTACACATCCAGCACTCTTTCGTAGAGTGCATCGCACTTTCCTGTCACATATTCCATCAGCCGCTTTCCTTCGGCATAGGCAGAGATCACAAAAGGATCATCCCGCCCTGAGAGGCTCTTCAGATTGATCAGGATATTGATCCAGGAGCTCTTTGCGGCGGAGGAGAGCGCTGCGGCGCCTACGCCCAGATCGCTGATGCAGGTGGGGTTGATCTTCCCTTCCAGGGAAAGCAAAAGATCGGCCGCCTCGCGGCAGAGACGGAGCACGTCCAGGGGAACTCTGGCGGAGTCGCGGGAAGCCTGATCGATCGCGTCCCGGCGGAGGTCCTCCTGCAGCCTGTCTCCGTGAGGGAGCTTGACGGCTTTCAGATACTGGCTCCAGGCCTTTGCGTCACGGTCTACCGCATCCAGAAAGGCAGAGGTGAGGGGCATGCCCTGGTTTAATGCCTGCTGCGCGTTCTCGGCGAGGTCTTTGTAGCGCTCCCGTCCGGCGGTGAGAGAGGCAGTCATCATTCCGGCTGCGCAGCCTACGGCACCGATCAGGGCTCCTGCGCCCCCTCCGCCCGGTGTCGGTTGGCTTCCGGCAAGTAAGGCAATAAAAGAACGAAGGTCTTCCTCGGTTAATTTCTTCTGATCCATTTATCGTTATCCTTGATGATATTTGCTGGGAACAAAACTTGTACCTACAGTATAGCATGAAAAAAGCGGGGCGTCAAAGAGATTCATGTAGGAAGAGAAGATTTCACAGTTTTCAGAAATGGTTCAGAAAAAGGAAGACTTGCCCCTGCAGGCGGGATATGCTATGATTTTCCGGAATCGGAGGAAAAAACGATGTATTCTGCAATCAATGAACAGCTGAAGGCCTTGATCGAAGGCGTGCCTCACCGGATCGCCAACCTGGCGAATGCGGCGGCCCTGCTGTACCAGGAGCTGCCGGACGTGAGCTGGGCAGGCTTTTATCTTGCGCAGGAGGGAACGCCTTCGCTTGCGGAAGGCGGGATAAAGGATCTGCCGGAAGAAGACCTGGGCAGGATGCTCGTCCTCGGCCCCTTCCAGGGAAAAACGGCCTGCATCGAGATCCCCTGGGGAAGAGGCGTGTGCGGAACGGCGGCAAAGACCGGGCAGACCCAGCTGGTTCCGGACGTTTTCGCCTTCCCCGGGCATATCGCCTGCGACGCGGCCTCGCGCTCGGAGATCGTGGTGCCGCTTTTCGGACCGGATGGCGAGGTGGTCGGCGTGCTGGACCTTGACTCCGCAAAGCCGGCGCGTTTTGACGAAAAGGACGCGGAAGGGCTGGAAGCCTTTGCCCGCATCATCGAGAAAGAAGTGTTTGGCCGTGCGTGAACCGGACCATCAAGTCTTTCCGAAGGACGGGAAGCGCTTCACCGAAGAAGAGAGACAAGCCCTGGTGAAAAAGGCAAGGCCCATCTTCCTGGAGCGGGTGGCGTATTACGCTCCGCTCATGAAGGTCTCGCCCGGCCGCATCACCGTGCGCACGCAGAAGACCCGCTGGGGCAGCTGCACGGAGAGGGGAAACCTCAACTTTAATGCCCTGCTCCTGCTCGCGCCGCCGGAGGTTCTGGACAGTGTGGTCGTCCACGAGCTCTGCCATCTGAAATACATGAACCACTCAAAGTACTTTTACTTTGAGTTAAAACGTTTTTACCCTGAGTATAAGGCGGCGCAGGCCTGGCTTAAGGAGAACGGCCGGCGGCTGATCAGCATGCTGCCGAAGGAAGTCCTCAGGCGGAAGCGCCGGAGATTCTTTTTCTTCAGATAGGAGGAAAATGATGCAAGGTGACCGATCCATGAACGCGAAGGGCGCGCTGTTCGTCTTTCTTTCCGCGGTATGCTTCAGCATCGGCGGCCTGTTTATGAAATATGTTCCCTGGAACGGGCTTGCGATCAACAGCGCGAGAAATATCTTTTCGGTCCTGGTCCTGGCGCTGTTCTTCCGCCTGAGCCGCCACCGCCTTCGGATCAACCGCACGGTGCTGATCGGGGCGCTCGCCATCACGGGCACCAATATCCTCTACTGCATTGCCAACAAGCTCACGACGGCCGGGAACACCATCATCCTGCAGTTTACGGCGCCGATCTGGGTCATGATCTTCACTTCGCTGCTGTTTAAAAAGCGGCCGACCCGCCTGGATATCATCGCGGCGGTCTTCGTCTTCGGCGGCGTGATCTGCTTTTTTGTCGACAGCCTTTCCTCGGGGCATACCCTCGGCGATGTGCTGGCGCTGCTGTCCGGCGTGTTCTATTCGGGCGTGTTCATGCTGAACTCGAATGAGGATTCGGACAGCCTTTCCTCCGTCCTGCTCGGCATGATGCTAAACGTCCTGACGGGACTGCCCTTCCTGATCGCGGAAAAGCCGTTTGCGGCGGAGGCGAAGGTATGGGCGGCTATCCTCGTGCTCGGCATCGTTCAGCTCGGGCTTGCCTACGTCTTTCTGACCAAGGGGCTGGAGCGGACGCCGGCAGTGCCCGCAAGTCTGATCAGCGGGATCGAACCGGTGCTCAATCCCCTGCTCGTGGCCATCTTTTACGGGGAGATGCTCACGCCGCTTTCGCTTGTGGGTGCGGCGATCGTATTCATTTCCGTCTTGAGCTACAATCTGATCCGCCTGCGGAGAGCGGAGGCGGAGACCTGACGCGGGGCGAGTTCATACGCGCTGTCTGCGATCCGGCCAATAGCAGATGAAGGGCGTCTTCGGACGCCTTCTTTTTTTGCCTGAAAACCTTCCTGCAGGATCCGCCGTTGACGCATCTGCCTGCGGATGGTAAAATAACAATATCAGACACAGGCCTCGTAAAAGAAAGGAAGGACCATGGGACTTCCGGAACCATCACTGAAAAAGGAGGGCGCCATATGAAAAAACTGATCCGTCCGGCAGCGCTGCTGCTGATCCTTACGCTGCTTGCCGGCGCACTTTCCGGCTGCAGGCTCGGAGAACAGAAGAGGCTGCGGGAGAGGGCAAAGGCCCATCTGACGCGTCTGGAGAATCACAAGGATGTTTCCGATACCTTCACGCTCAGCGAGGAAAAGGTGAAGTATTCAGACAGATCGGCGTCTGTCCCTTTTCAGGCCTCGTCAAAGACCTACGGCGAAAGCTTTACCGTCTGGGTCAGCCGTCAGGATGATACGGTGACGGATGATTATTACGGCCTCTATCTGCGTGATGAGGCGGAAAAGAAGACGGGAGCCGTGTTAAAGGAAGCGCTCGGCGAGGGTACGCCGGAGACAAGGGCTAGCTTTATGAAGATCGGGAGCCCCGTGCTCTCGCTCCATGCGGCCGGCAGTCTGGAAGAGCTGCTGAAGATCTCCGGAGAAACGCTGAAAATGAACAACGTCATGGAGATCCGTCTGAAGCTTGCGGGGGGCGCGAATCCGGATGAAGCTGCGGTCGACAAGGCGCTGATCGCCCTGCGGGAGAAGGGATATTACTGCCGCTTTTATCCTTATGTGAGTGAGGCGGTCTGGTTTGAGATCCTGCCGGACGGCTTCTGGAAGAACGTGCAGAGCGGCGCGGATAACGGCGCGTACCTGAACCGGACCGAATATACGCCGGCTGCAGGAAACTAAGGAGGCGCTCCTGCCCTGTCGCAACAATCGGCGGGCGGAGAAACAGGAGAGGAACATGACAGAGCAAAAAGAACGCATCATCTATGATTTTGAGACCCTGCTGGACCGCCGCGGGCACGACGCGATCGCTGTGGATGCCGTCGGCGACCCGCAGTGGAAGGGCTTTGCCCCGACGGAGCCGAAGGAAGGTTTTGACTGCATCCCGATGTGGGTCGCTGACATGAATTTCCCCACGGCGCGCTCCATCCAGGAAGCCATGATCAGGAGGATAGAGCATCCCGCCTTCGGCTACTTTTCGCCTACGGAGGAGTACTATCAGGCGATCACCGGCTGGCATGCAAGGCGCAAGGGTGTAACGGACCTTACGCCGGAAGTGATCGGCTATGAAAACGGCGTGCTCGGCGGCGTGCTCTCGGCACTGAAGGTTTTTGCCGTCCCGGGGGAGAATGTGCTGCTGCACAGCCCCACTTACATGGGCTTTACCCACTGCGTGGAGGACGCGGGCTTCCGCATCATTCACAGCCCGCTTAAGAGGGATGAGCAGGGCATCTGGCGCATGGATTATGAAGATATGGAGGAGAAGATCCGCCGGCACCATATCCACGCGGCGATCTTCTGCAGCCCCCACAATCCCGCAGGACGCGTCTGGACGAGGGAAGAGATCGCAGCGGCCATGGAGGTCTACGCGCGAAACGGCGTGGGCGTGATCTCGGATGAGATCTGGTCCGATCTTCTGATCGGCGGGGCGAAGCATATCCCCACACAGTCGGTAAGCGACTGGGCGAAAACGCATGTGGTCTCGCTCTATGCGCCCTCCAAGACCTTCAATCTGGCCGGCCTTATCGGCAGCTATCATGTGATTTATGACAAAACGCTGCGCGAGCGGGTGGAAAGCATCGGTGCCCGTACGCACTACAATTCCATGAACGTGCTCTCTCAGCATGCCCTGATCGGCGCCTACAGCGCGGAGGGCGAAAGCTGGCTGGAGCAGCTCCTGCCGGTGCTGACAGAGAATGTGAACCTTGCGGCAGACTGCATCCGCGACCGCTTCCCCGGCGTTTCCGCCTTCCGCTCTGAGGGCACCTACATGCTCTTTATGGACTGCGCGGACTGGCTGAAAGACCGAGGCATGCGCCAGCCGGAGCTTCTGCAGAAGGGCTGGGACTACGGCATCGGCTGGCAGGACGGACGCCTTTTCCAGGCGCCGGAGAGCATCCGCCTGAACCTTGCCTCTCCCACGCACCGCATCCGCGAAGCCTTCCGGCGGATGGATCAGTACGTTTTCAACGCGTGAAGCCAGGACGCAGCGGGAGCAGGAAATGTGGCCCGGAAAGACGCCTGTTAAATCTGCGCTAATATTTTGCCTGACGCGGTTTGGGGAAACGTTATAAAAACTGCCGTATAGTGAGGAAAATAAAGAAAAAAGCGAAAAAAAGCTGCGAAAAGAAAAACGATGTCGCATCTCTTTACAAAAGTTTTATTTTTTGTTATGATGAAGCCATCACATAAGCGTCACAGAAACGGCATTTCTATCTAAAAATGGTCAGATCGAAAGATTGGCTTTTGCCGTTGACGCAAAAGGAGGAAACATTATGAAAAAAGTGTTCGCACTGCTGCTGGCCGTAGCGATGGTCTTCAGCCTGGCTGCTTGCGGCGGCGAAACCACCCCGAGCGGCAGCGGCTCCACTGCCCCCGCTGCCCCGAAGGAACTTCGTTTTGTGACTGGCGGTGAAAGCGGCACCTACTATGCATTCGGTACCGTTATCGCCCAGCACGCCACCAACAACATCGGAACCAAGGTGACCGCTCTGGTCGGCGCCGGTTCCAAGGGCAACGTCAACAAACTGCAGGATAAGGAAGCCGAGCTTGCCTTCTGCCAGTCCGACGTTATGGCCTATGCCTATGACGGCACCAACCTGTTTGAGAAGGAGGGCAAAGTGACCAACTTCTCCGTGCTTGGTGCCCTGTACATCGAAACTGTCCAGCTGGTCGCCGTGAACCCTGACATCAAGTCCGTCACCGACCTGAAGGGCAAGAGTGTTTCCGTCGGCGCTGCCGGATCCGGTGTGTATTTCAACGCTCTGGACGTGCTGGCTGCCTATGACATGAAACTGGATGACATCAAAGCCACCTATCAGTCCTTCGGCGATTCCGCCAACGACCTGAAGGACGGCAAGATCGATGCCGCCTTCATCGTTGCCGGCGCTCCGACCACTGCCGTTGTCGACCTGGCAACCACCAACAAGAACACCCACCTGATCTCCTTCGATGAAGAGCACCTGAACAAGCTGCTTGCCGCTTCCCCTTATTACGCCAAGAGCGTGATCAAGGGCGGCACCTACA
>CADCPP010000136.1 GCA_902803355.1 uncultured Lachnospiraceae bacterium
ATGGCCGCCCGTGTGTCCCAGAAGGTGGGCGCTCAGGAAGATCCTACGAACTTCCTGCTGATGCACGCCATGGGTCCGAACGTGGCCGGCGTTATCGGTACCGCTGTTGCGGCCGGTGTGTTCATGGCCATCTACGGAATCTAAGCAATATCATCAATTAGGAAAACCCGAGGGAGCCTTTCGCTTCCTCGGGTTTTTGCATTATAAAGACATCCGCAACGTCGATTTGTTTTCGCATGATGGATCTCTTTTTTTTGTTGGCAAGGCGTTTGCTCATATGTTATACTTCTGTCAACAGAAAGATTTGATCGGTCTATTCATAGAAGGGAGTAAGCAAATGGCATCCAATTGCAATTTTAAAAAACACATTGTCTTGCTTTTTCTGATCCTTATCCTTAGTTCGGCATGCTCTGAAATACAGAGGGAGAGCTCAGGCAGCGGCGAAGCGGCTGTGGACTGGGAGCTATCCTTTGATGAGGCTTTGGCTGAGATCAATGCCAGTCATAAATCGATCACCAAACCGGTTTTTGATCTTGAAGAATTCGAGGCGAAATATGTACGTGACAAGGAGCCCAGAGAGTTCATCCTGGAGATCCCGCAGGGCCCGAAGAAGGACGGATATTTATCCGTTGAGCAGATGAAAAGAGACGCTTACGTGTTGATGCACAATCTTCGCACAACGTACTCACTGTATGACTATTACGGAAGCGATGAAAAATTTGATGGTGTTCTGACAGAAATCGAGGCTGCCATAATGAGAGCAGGAGAAATGAATTCTCAAGAATTTGGCTTGCTGCTGCTTGATCATTTAGCCTTTATAGATGACGGTCATTTTTCGATCAACGGGAGAAAACCTTCCCCGTTTATGATCACAGCATTCTATCGGGAAGTTGCTTTTGGCAAGATCGAAGGAAAATATGTCAACCTTAAGACAGGAAAAGCAGTGAAAAGCGTGAATGGTTTTCCGGAACTGGATTCTCTTTTCCGGCTTTCTCTGTCTGATGATTACCAGCTGGTCTACTATCCTGTTGTTCAGATTTCGGTTCCGTTCCTGGAATGCCTTGAAAAGTCATCTAATGGCATCAAAAAAGAACCGGCGGATACGATGATCATAGTTTACAGTGACGGCAGCACGCAGGAGTTAACCGGTTTCAAGGATTATCGGAACGTATTTCCTGATTCTCCTGTCGAAGCGGGCATCAGTGAAACACAAGGAATTCCCGTTCTGCGAACGACAAAGTTTGACAATTCGACGCAAAAAAAACTGATGATGAAGTTTTTGGATGATTATTGCCTTTCACCCTCCCTGGTCGTTGATTTACGAATAAATGGGGGCGGGTATGAATGTGATGCGCTTCAATGGTTAAGTTCTTACGCCGGCTGCGAAACAAGCGGGAAAAGTTATATGGTGTATATGGGCGCCGTGAAAAGTTTGTATGAAAACCTGTCCTCTTATGAAAAAAGAGTAATGGAAAACAGGCTGCAGGTTATTAATGAAAAATATGTAAACATGAACGCTGTGGCGGATGTATTTATTGATAATCCAAATCGTCTGCTGATCGTGCTGATGTCCAAGTGGACGATATCTTCTGCAGAATCATTTATTGATCATGGGCACAGCATTGAAAATGTCCTGTTTGTAGGAGATGCAAGCTGTGGTGTTCTGGAAAACAACATGTGCTATTCTTCCGTCGGATTGCCTTACAGCCATCTCCAGGTTTCTATGGGCAATGCTGTTCGCGTGTTTGCGGATGAAGAGTATTTCAGGGAAGGGCGTGGTTTTCTGCCCGATATCTGGGTCCCTGGTACAGAGGCAGAGACTTTGATATGTGGCTTTCTGCAGAAAATGCAGGAGAAATAAATAATATGGGTAAGCGGAACTACTGCTTTAGAAAATATCGGTTTAGCAGTATACTGATTTTTAGAGGTGGAAATGAACAGAAAAGTATTTCATTTATCATGAACTGCCTCCTGACTGGACTGAGCCGGTCAATCCGGAATGGAGATAAAGCAATCTGCCAGCCTAATTATTTGGGTGAAGAACAATAGGAGTCGCCATGAAAAAACGGCATTTTTCTGCATTATTGTTGGCGATTATTGTTTTACTGTCTGCCTGCGGCGCGCAGTATCTCGTACGCTTCTGTTCCGAAAAAGTCTTTCTTTCTTTTGCGGAGTGTGCTGCCCTTTGTACGGATACCGGCGGCATTGACTGCGGGATCGTGTCTCTCATGGCGGCCATGCTGGCTGACAGAGATTATCCCATACAGCACTTCTGAGGAGAAGCTTGCCGTGAAGTCCTTCTAGAGAATAATAGACAGAGCATCTTGTATCGCAATTTGCTCCGTCGCCAGACCATGTAAGAAAACATGCAAGATAACAGGTAAGATGTTGCGGTTTGCCACCTGCTGTGATATGATAAGGGGGAAAGCGAGGTGACGTAGGATGGACCGATATGAGCCGCCTTTTACCATTACGAGCCGCATGCTTGCTCTGACAGCCCGGACAGCGGAAAAAGTGGGCAGGATCACAGGCCTGCGATCCTATGAAGCAAGACCATACCTGAGAAGGAATAACCGCATCCGCTCCATACATTCTTCTCTGGCTATTGAAGCAAACTCCCTCTCCCTTGATGAAGTCAGAAGCGTGATCAACGGGCAGCCCGTGGCCGGCCCTGAGAAGGAGATCCGGGAAGTCAGGAATGCTTATGCCGCTTATGAAATGCTCGGCAGTTTTGACCCTTTTTCTCTTGATGATCTGAAAAAACTGCATGCCGTCATGACGGAGCTGACGGTAAAGGATTCCGGCAGTTTTCGTACGCATAATGAAGGCGTTTTCAACGGCGATACGTGCATCTTCATTGCGCCGCCTCCGCAGCTGGTCCCGGGACAGATGGAAGCTTTGTTTTCCTGGATGAACGCGGAAAAAGATACGCTGCATCCGCTGATCCTTTCCTCGGTCTTTCACTATGAGCTCGTTTTCATCCACCCGTTTTCGGACGGAAACGGCCGCATGGCAAGGCTCTGGCAGACGGCATTGCTTGCCACGTGGAACCCGGTTTTCGGGAGCATTCCCCTGGAAAGCGAGATCAGAAAGTGCCAGAACGAATACTACGACGCGATCGCTTCGTGCCATACAGCAGGCCGATCGGACGCGTTTATTGAGTTCATGCTGGAGATGATCGATAAGGCGCTTGACGGGGCCGGAGAGCAGCTTGCCTCTAAAGATGCATACCTTCCGGGAAGCGTCAGCAGGCTGATGGAAGAGATGGAATATGACGTCCCCTATACAGCGGCGCAGCTGATGGGGGAGCTTGGCCTGAAGTCGAAAGACAACTTCCGGAAGCTGTATCTTGACCCTGCACTGGAGAGGGAACTGATCGTGAGAGGCATCCCGGACAAACCGACCAGCAAGAATCAGACCTATATCAGAAAGTGATGACAATCAACAGCCATCGGGGCAAAGGAATCCCGAAAGACAGGTGACTTAAATCGTGCCGGGGAAGTCTTTACACTTCTCCGGCACGATTTATAATCATAAAAGCGTTTCCTGGACGAGGATCCGTGGCAGCTCCTGAGGGTCCTGCGCGACGGTTTTAAGAATACAAAACTGCAGATGCTGTTCCGGGCTCAGAATATTCCGGGCTACCGTCACTATGCCGACGATGTTGTGGAATATTTCGTTCAGACGTCCAGGGCGCAGAGGTCTTCGGCGGTCTCGCGGCGCACCGCAATGCGGCTTGAATCTTTTGTGAGCATCACCACGGGCGGCCGGCCCAGGCGGTTGTAGTTGGACGCCATGGAGTAGTTGTAGGCGCCGGTCGTGCAGACACATACGATGTCGCCGCGCCGGATATCGGCCGGCAGGGAGACGTTCTTCTGCAGGATATCGCCGCTTTCGCAGCAGCGGCCGACCAGGTCGAAGCGGTCTTTTTCCGCGATCTCGCGGCTGCCGTGCAGCACGGTATAACGCGCCTTGTAGAGACAGAAGCGCGGATTGTCGGTCATACCGCCGTCGGTCGTCACATAGTTCTTGAAACCGGGGATGTGCTTGACCGTGCTGACCGTGTAGACGGTCATGCCGGCGTCGGCAACAATGCTGCGGCCGGGCTCCATGAAGACGCGGAGGGAAGTGAGCCCGTTCTTTGTCATGTCACATTTCAGCCTTGCGGCAACCTCTCCGATCCTTGCGGGAATGTCGACCGGCGGATCACTGTCCACGTAGCGGACGCCGTAGCCGCCGCCGAAATTCATCTCTTCGGCCGTATAACCGAAGCGGTCCCGCATCTCGGCAATGAAATCCGTCATCACGTCTGCCGCCCGCTCGAAGACGTCTTCGTCGAAGACCTGGGAGCCGACGTGAACATGATACCCCTTAAGGTTTATGCCGCTGCAGCCCAAGGCCATGCTGACAAACTCGGCTGCCTGACCGGTCAGGATGGGCATTCCGAACTTGACGTCCACAGATCCGGTATTGACTTCCGCGTAGGTGTGCGGATCGATGCCAGGCGTGATGCGCAGAAGGATGTCCTGCTTTACGCCGAGCTTTATTGCCTCTTCATTCAGGATCGTGAGCTCCTCCGGATTATCGACCACAAAGCGGCCCACCCCGGCGCGAAGCGCGTAGATGATGTCCTCATCTGTCTTGCCGTCCCCGTGGAACATGATTTTTTCCGCCGGAAATCCGGCTGCGAGGGCGGTATGGATCTCGCCGGCGGAGACGGCATCCACGCCCATGCCTTCGCTCGCCATGATGCGGTACATTTCTTTAAAGGCCGCAGCCTTGCTTGCGTAGAGGGGCATGCTCCCCGCATCAAAATGGGTCCGGAAAGCCTCTTTATACATCCGGCAGTTTCTGCGGATACGTTCTTCGTCAAAAAGATACAGCGGCGTACCGTATTTTGCGGCAAGCTCCTTTACGGAGTGGCCGGCAAAACGGAGAGTTCCATCCGGGTCACGGCTGATATTATCGCTCAGCATATCGGCTCCTTTCTGCTGCGCTCAGGCAGCGGGGCTTATTAAAGTCACACCGGAAAAGGACGGCTCCCCGGCAGATGAGGATATTAAATCACAGCTGAAGAAATTTTTAAAGTCAAAAATTTATTTTTTTGAAAATTATTCACGCTTTTTCTGCGATCTTTCCCCTCTTTCTGCGAAATTCGGCCGGCGTGATGCCCACAGTCTCACGGAAGCACTGGATATAATAATTAGGCGTATTGAAACCCAGCCGCTCGGCGATCTCATGGATGGGACGGTCTGTCGTCGTCAGCATGAGCTTTGAACGCTCGACCCGGCGCCTGCGGATATGTTCGTTGATCGTAAGGCCGGTCTCTTCCCGGAATTTCTGGCTCAGATAATAGGGACTGTAGCCGCACAGCTGGGCAAGATCCGTGATCAGGATCTTCTTGTCAAGACTCAGCTCGATATAGTCGCAGCATTTCTGCACGGCCAGGGAGAGGTCCGAATTGACCTTCACGTGGTGCACCCGGAAGATAAAATCATGATACATGGCGGAGGCCAGGGTAGTCAGACCATCCATGCCGCGGCTGTCTTCCGCCGTCTGAATGTAGTAGTCGCCGAGGGCGTAGGCGATCTCGGGGGAGAGTCCGCCTTCGATGGCAGCCCGTGTGACCAGGGTGGTGAAAACAACGATATTGGTCTTTGCCTGCCGCAGGGGGTCGCGGTTCTTAAGCGGCACGCCCGTGCTGAGGCCGACGCTGTGCGTTAAGGCGTCATGATAATTGATATTGCCGGTCCTGACCATGGAAAGCAAGGCCTTTTCCGAAAGATATACCTGATTTCTGTCATGCCCCATTTTCAGAAAGGCAGGGTACTCCTGTTCTGCCTTTTTGATGGCTTTTTCGAGCTTGGGATAGTTCTGATCAGAGAAAAGTATGACGTTTTCCATAGGCACCTCCTTTGCTTATCGTAACAGAACGACGGCAAAAGTGCAATTATTTCCTTAATTTTTGTAACTTTTCCTCAGCTTTTGGCTATGCAGCGCAGCCTCCTCTGTTATACAATCAATACTGCAAAAGGGAGCGAAGGCTCGAAAAGTAAATACGGTCAAATCAAGGAGGAGATCCAAATGGCTAAGGAAAGAATCACCCAGAGCGAGATCGACGGTGTTCAGTACAGACGCGCAAAACTCTGGCAGATCATTCTCATCGCGTGCAACGCCTTCAACGGAATGGCGGTCTACACGATCATCGGCATGGCGCCGTACGCAGCAAGCATCGGCTACGGCATCGCCACGGTCGCCGTGGGCGGCCTGCTCATGTTCACCCGTATCTTCGATGCGGTCACCGACCCGCTGCTCGCGTTTCTCTACGATCGCGTCAACACCCGCTTCGGCAAGATCCGTCCGCTGATGCTGCTTGGCTGGCTGATCCAGACCTGCGGCCTGCTGGGACTCTTCATTTTCTTCTCCAGCAAGGGACACGGCGTTCCCACCTTCCTGATCTTCTATGTCATTTATGTGATCGGCTACACGATCGTGAATATGACGGCCCAGACGCTTGGCGCGCTCATTACCAACGATCCGAAGCAGCGCCCCACCGTGGGTGTATGGAATACTGCGCTCAACTACATGATTCCCATGGCGCTGACCATCATCCTGAATATGAAGCTCCTGCCGAAGTTTGGCGGCACCTACAATCAGCAGTTCCTGACTGTTGCCTGCCTCATCTGCGTAGCCATGTCCCTGTTCGGCGTGATCATGGTCTGCATCGGTGTTGCCGAGTATGACAAGCCGGAGAACTTTAAGGGCACTTCCAAGGTCGATGAGCGCCTGAAGCTGAAGGACATGCTGAACGTGCTTGCCCACAACAAGCCCCTGCAGAGCTACATCATCTCCGCCGCTTCCGACAAGATCGCCCAGCAGGCGCAGTCGGCGACCATCGTCAGCACGCTGCTGCTCGGCATCCTGATCGGGGACATGGGACTTGGCACGCTCGTGACCGTGGTCGGCAGCTTCCCCTCCATCATCTTTGCCATCTTCGGCGCGAAATATGCCGGCAAGCACGGCAATAAGGAATCGATCGTCACCTGGACCCGCATCTGTATCTTTGCGAACATCGTAGCCATCGCTTTCCTGACCATCATCGATCCGAAGGCCATCGCGAACAAGGGCATTCTGATGTATGCCTTCATGCTGATCACGCTCTGCTGCAGCGGCTTTGCCATGTGCGTGACCACGGCGAACACCGGCTTCATGGCCGATATCATCGACTATGAGCTGGACCGCAGCGGCAAATATATCCCGGCGGTCGTTTCCGGCACCTACAGCCTGATCGACAAGATCGTATCCTCCGTATCCTCTGTGATCGTGACCGCTTGCATCGCGCTCGTGGGCTATACCGCGACCGTGCCGCAGCCCGGTGATCCCGCAACGACCGGCGTGTTCTGGGTGACCATGTTCCTGCGTTACGGCCTGGCCATCGTTGGCTGGCTCATCACCCTGCTTGCCATGCGCGGCTGCAAGCTGAACAAGGCCGAAATGGTCGAGGTCCAGAAGCGGATCGCGGAGAAGAAGAAAGCCGCTCTCGAAGAGGCGGAGAAGTCAGAGGTCTGAACGGACGGTTTTTCGGTCCGGCAACAGCACAACAGATACGGAGGATCCCTTGATGAGATCGATACGCATTTTAAGCGATAACTGGCGCTTCTTAAAGCACGATATGCCTGTGGAAGCCGCCATGCAGTATGCCGCCATGGGGGAAGCGGTCACGCTTCCCCATACCTGGAACGCAGTGGACGGCCAGGACGGCGGGAACGATTACTACCGCGGCCGCTGCTGGTACGTGCGGAAGCTCGGCGCAGAGGAAACGGCGGATGTGAAAGCCGGGCGGAAGCTTTTTCTGGAATTTGCCGGCGCCGCGCACAGCTGCGAGGTCTTCTTAAACGGCGAAAAGCTGGCTGTGCATGAGGGCGGCTATTCCGCCTTCCGCACGGAGCTGACTGGGTATCTTCGCACAGGCGGGGACGCGGAAAACGTCCTGGCCGTTGCCGTAGATAACCGCGAGAATGACCGCGTGTACCCGCAGAAGGCGGACTTTACCTTCTACGGCGGACTTTACCGCGAGGCCAGGCTGATCAGCGTGCCGGAGGAGCACTTTGAACTGATAAAGGACGGGACCCCCGGCATCAAGGTGACGCCTTCCGTGGATCTGGAAAAACGTCTTGCGGAAGTGAAGGTAGAGACCTGGCAGAACGCAGCGCGTGTCCGCTTTACGCTGAAGGGCGAGGATGCGGCCGGAAAGCCCATCCTGCTGACGCAGGAGGCGGC
>CADCPP010000137.1 GCA_902803355.1 uncultured Lachnospiraceae bacterium
CCTTGGAAAGATTGGCGTCAACACGGCCAAGATCCTGAACGCCCTGAACATGAAAGTCATCGCGTATGACGCGTTCCAGAGCGAGATCGGAAAGACCGTGGCAGAGTATGTGGATCTGGATGAGCTCCTTGCGAAGTCCGATTTCATCTTCCTCCACTGCCCGCTGTTCCCTTCCACGCAGGGCATTATCAATAAGGACAATATCGCCAAGATGAAGGACGGTGTGATCCTCATCAACAACAGCCGCGGCCCGCTGGTCGTGGAGCAGGATCTGGCGGACGCTCTTAACTCCGGAAAGATCGCATGCGCGGCCGTGGATGTGGTTTCCACTGAGCCCATCAAGCCGGACAATGTTCTTCTCACCGCGAAGAACTGCATCATCACGCCACATATCTCTTGGGCGACCAAGGAGGCGCGCGAGCGCATCATGCAGACCACTGCGGACAACATCAAGGCCTTCCGGGAAGGAAAGCCGATTAATGTAGTGAATAAGTAATAAGCAAGCGAAAAAGGACCACGGGTGACGTGATCCTTTTTTTGGTATGCGCGCCATGGGCGCGCTCTAACGGGTGTAAGTCCCGAACACGCCCAGGTAGTGGGAAGTGTATAGCTGAACAGCAAGCGTCACCCGTGCAACCATCCTTCATTACATCTCGTGAGGGCGCTTGAGCACGGCGCCTTTGTCTGCGGAAGTTACGAGGTAGGAATAGCGGTCGAGCCAAGGGGTTCTGTCCTTGTGTACGTGCTTGACTTCTGCGAGTCTCCGCTGGACCTCTTCGTCCGGTACGCACAGCGTCAATGTGCGGTTGTTGATGTCGATGATGATCTTATCGCCTTCCTGCACCGCACCGATCGGGCCGCCTGCAGCCGCTTCCGGAGAAACGTGGCCGATGACCGGGCCGCGGGAAGAGCCGGAGAAGCGTCCGTCCGTGATCAGCGCGCACATCTCGTCCATGCCGCGTCCCACGATGAGGCTGGTGACCATATGCATCTCTCTCATACCGGGGCCGCCCTTGGGGCCTTCGTACGTGATGACCAAAATATCGCCCTGCTTGATCTGATCGCCGGAAACCGCCGCGCATGCTTCTTCCATCGAATGGAAGATCCTGGCGCGTCCCTCGAAGTAGTACATGCTCTCTTTGCAGCCGCTCTTCTTGATGACGGCGCCGTCCGGGGCAAGGTTGCCGTGCAGGATCGCGAGGCCGCCCTCGTCCTTCTTCGGAGCGGACAGCGGGAAGATTACGTCGTTTTCCACAAGCGGTACATTTGCGAGGTTCTCGCCGACAGTCTTACCTGTCACGGTAAGAACGGAGGTGTCCAGCTTGGACTCGATCGCCTTCATAACAGCAGGGATGCCGCCGCACTCCTCCAGATCATACAGCGGGTGCGCGCCGGAGGGCTTGATATTGCAGATGTAGGGAACCACGCGGCTGATCTCGTCGAAATCCGCGAGCGTGACATCCAGGTCCGCCTCATGGGCGATCGCCGGAACATGGAGCGTCGAGTTTGTGGAAGCACCCATGGCCATGCCGACCGCGATCGCGTTGCGGAGCGCGCCTTTGGTCATGACCTTGCGGGCTGTCAGGTTCTCAGCGACCATCTGCACGATGCGTCTGCCGGACTCCTTGGCGATGCGCGCTTTTTTGGCGCTGACGGCGTGGGCCAGTCCGCATCCCGGAAGTGCCATGCCGAGGATCTCGGTGAAGCAGCTCATGGTGTTGGCGGTTCCCAGCATGGAACATGTGCCGACGCCGGGCAGCGCGCATTTTTCCGCTTCCATCAGGTCATCAACGGTCATGTTGCCCATCTGGGTCTTGCCGATCAGTTCGCGCATGTCGGTGAGGGTAAGGGTCATATCCTTGTATTTACCGGGCATCATGGGGCCGCCGGGAACAAAGATCGCGGGAATGTCGAGGCGCATTGCGGCCATCAGCATGCCGGGCACGATTTTGTCGCAGCCGGGCATCATGACCATGGCGTCAAACCTGTGGCCCTCAACCATCGACTCGATGGTGTCCGCGATCAGCTCTCTGCTGGGCAGGGAGTACTGCATGCCGATGTGGCCCTGGCAGATACCGTCGCAGAGCGCGATCGTATTGAATTCCCTGGGGACGCCGCCTGCTTCCCAGATTCCCTGCTTCACATAGTCGGCCAGGCCTTTCAGGTGGAAGTGGCCGGGCACCATCTCTGTAAAGGAATTGACGACAGCGATGAGCGGCTTATGGAGGTCCTCCTCCTCAAGGCCGGTGCTGTAAAGAAGCGCGCGGTGTGCGCTTCTCTCGATCCCGTTGGTCAGCATTCCGCTTCTGTAATCCTTAAAATGCATTCTCGCTTCATCTTCTTTTTTCATTTTTGTAACCTCCGTTTTGCTTTCGCTGTTTGGTTCTCAACGGGACTTCCGTACCCTGTTTCATCATTGAGTATGGTCAAAAAACGCTAAACCCGACTGGTTATCTGTTATCTTAAGTATAGTTTGGCAGAGTCTTGGTGTCTAACAGGTGATATCCGCCGCAAAGGCGTATTCCACAACAAATGATTGTTGGATTTATAACCGTGCAACAAACTCTTTGACTTTTTCGATCATGAAAATTCCGATATCGATGGAGGCATCTCTGGTCTGGGCGCCCATGTGCGGTGTCGCAAGGAAATTCTCGCATTCGAAAAGCGGGGAATGAAGGCTGCCATCATCGATGATCCCGGGGCGTTCCTCTTCGTTCTCCAGAACGTCTGTCGCATAGCCTCCGATCCGGCCTTCCTTCAGCGCCTCGTGCATATCCTTTTCGCTGACGATGCCGCCCCTGCTCATGTTCATGAGCACTGCGCCGTCTTTCATTTTTGATATAGTCTCCTTGTTGAACATGTGTCTCGTCTCCGGCTTCAGCGGCACATGGATGGAGATAAAATCCGCGAGGGGAAGCAGTTCCTCGACCGTCATGCCCTTTGCGCCGGCTGCCGCAAACTGTTCGGGCTTAAGGAAAGGATCGTAAGCCAGTATTTCCATTCCGAAGACTTTTGCCAGCTCCGCCACGCGGCGTCCGATCCGTCCGAAACCGAGAACGCCCAGAGACTTGCCTTTCAGTTCCCTTCCCATAAATGCCCTTTTGTTCCAGTTGTGGTTCTGTTTGACATCGTTGACAGCAGTGACCGTTTCACGGCTCATGTTCAGCATCATGGTCAGGGTGAGTTCTGCCACTGCGTTCGCATTCAGGCCGACAGCATTGTAGACCGCGATCCCTTTTTCTTTGGCGTATTCCATGTCGATGTGGTTTGTGCCTACCGCGCAGACGCCGATCATCTTCAGGTTTTTCGCCGCGTCCAGGATCTCTTTGTCGATCTGCGGGACCACGCGCATAATGAGGATATCATATTCTCCGATCTGCTCCAGCAGCTCATCGTGGGACAGGGTTTTCCCGTTTGTCTCGGTCACATCCATGATTCCCTTCAGTTCCTCTGCGATCCCTTCATATACTTCGTCCGTAATCAAGCATTTCATGTCCGCAAACCTCCTGTTTCTTGTTTCGAAGTCAATCGTTTAAATCCAGCAACACGTATTCTGAGAACAATGGCATATTGTTGATTTAATGTTAGTTCAACAATTCTATATTGTCTAACACATATTATCTGCTGTATCGGCTTGTTCCACAATAAAATGTTGTATAATAAGGAAAAGGTTACCAGCGGGGACAGTCCCCGCTGGTAACCTTTGGCAAACATTCGAAACATGCGGACCAAAGGGTACCACAGGAGGTACCCTCTATGAAGGAGAAATATATGAATATTGATGATCTGGAAGCTTTTGTGGAGATCACCAAAGATATGAACATGACTGCCGCTGCCAAGAGGATGTATATCTCGCAGCAGACGCTCAGCCTGAAAGTCCAGCGATTGGAAAAGTACTATGATACAGCGCTGTTTGAGCGCAAACCGCACCTGCATCTGACATATGCGGGCGAGCTGCTCCTTCAGTCCGCGTCTGTCATTCTGAGAGAGCACCGGGAGTATATGAATGCAATCTCGGATATTGCGGAAAATCACGCCGCAAACCTTCGTATCGCGATCACTTCCTCCCGGGCAGGCGCGATTTTTCCTCTGATGATGGGAGAGTATTCCGATCTATGGCCAAATGTCAGGATCCGCATCGATGACCTCAGCACGCCGAGGTCCCTTCCCCTTCTGTCCAGAGATGAGCTTGACGTTGCAATTGTCGTCCCGACAAAGGCAAATCTGATCGAATGGAACGATAAGGTGGAATTTGAGAAAGTGATGCAGGAGAAGACGTATCTCGTAATCTCTTCAGAACTCATGGAGGAATATTTTGGCGACCGCGCCGAAGAGATCACACGAAAGTCAAAAGACGGAGCGGACCTCAGGGATTTCGCACAGGTTCCGTTTATCCTGCATCAGATGCCGATGAACCTCAGAAAGCTGGCAGACGACTGCTTTGATGCCTGCGGCGTCAAGCCGGTCATTCGGCTCGAAACCACTTCCACGGACCAGATCCTTGCGCTCTATGACTGCCGGCTCGGGGCTTTCTTCTGCAAAGGGATCCGGATTCCCGAACTGATCACAAATTATCCGGACTGTCTTGCATTTCCGATCAATACTCCGGAAGCACTAAAGCAAGAGGATCTCTGCCTGGCAACAAGGCGATATCGCAAAAAAGCGAAACATTTGCAGGATTTTTGTAAGCTTTTCGGGGAGACCTGTGCAGAAATTGAACGGCTCGCAAAACAAAGCACTCCGGGGGCCTGAGTGAACCAGGGGTCTGACCCCTGGTTCACTTGCAGGCTGACCCCTGGCTCAGCCCGGCGACGTCATCGTTCTCAATGGCGGCGGCTGCACCAGCCGTGCTCTTTGCGGTGAGATCATGTTCAACTATGCACATTCCAAGGGAATTGCCGGCTTCGTCCTTGACGGCAGCATCCGCGATGCAGATGCCCTGATCGACCTGCCCTTCCCTGTATACGCAAAGAGCGTAACCCCTCAGGGTCCCTGGAAGTGCAGCTGCCTTATCTGAGAGGCGGTTTTGAAGTCCCAGGACCGGAAGATCAGAATAGTGAAACGGCCACAGCCCTGAAAGGCTGTGGCCGTTTTTTGTGCGAGGCTGAAACCCTCGAAACTGCCGACATGGATCCTTGTGCGATAATTTTTTACAGATCGTAAGCCTTTGTATAAACTTCGCCGACGAACTCGATGCCCTTGCCGTTTGCGCGCTGCTCGGTGGAAGCCTCGTGCTTTTTCGCATATGCCGCAAGGTCGGATGCCATAAGCTCGAATGTTCTGTCCTCGCCGCCCTTCTTGACCTGGGCTGCCGCAAGAACTTCCCTCGCGTCCTGTTTGTGGACAACAGTAATGCCGTCTTCATCGCCGACAAGGATGTCGCCGGGGAAGACGACCTGTCCGCCGCAGGAGACAGGTGTGCCGATCTCGCCGGGGCCGTTCTTGAAAGGACCCTGCGGGGTAACGCCTGCCGCATATACAGGCATATCCAGTTTCTTCATTCCGTCGGAGTCACGGATGCAGCCGTCGATCACGACACCGGCAATGCCCTTGCTCTGAGCAAATCTCATCATGATCTCGCCGCAGAAGGAGCGGTTTGCGTATCCGCCGCCATCAACAACGATGATGTCGCCGGGCTCTGCCATATCCAGCGCATAGTGCAGATAAAGGTTGTCGCCGATCGGAGCCTTAACAGTAAACGCAGTTCCTACCATTGATTTTCCGGGAGTAGGGTTGATCATTCTGATGTCCGCGTTCATGCAGAACAGTCTGTTCATCTCGTCGTTGGTATTACTGGACGGAATTCCCTTGAATGCTTCTACGATTTCCTTGTCCGCTCTCTCCCACTTTGTAAAAATCCTGTTTCCAATCTTTGTCATTTCTGTACCCTCCTTCGCTTTATGAAGATGTAATAATCATTTGTTATATTTATAGTAGTTCTTACTCTCTGAATTGTACAACACATGTTTGTCTGCATAACCGCATCTTTAACAACAAATACTTGTGGGATATAGAAAGGCATAGCAAAAGGCAGGATATATGTTCGCCGGATAGCATGCGGAACGTGAGCATCCGGCGGACATATGACGTCGTGGCTGGCGACATCCTTAATTTTTGGACTGGAGTTCGATACGATGGCAGCAGGCAAAAGCCAATATTCCAGAAGGAAACCATTGATACCTTCAACACTTCCGACACCAGAGGCAACAGTCCCAGTTACGGCACCAACTATCAGAAGCTC
>CADCPP010000138.1 GCA_902803355.1 uncultured Lachnospiraceae bacterium
AGCGAAGCGTCGAAGAATCCCATGGTTTTGTCTTACATGAAGTGATGGGATCCTTCGCTTCGCTCAGGATGACACGGTCCTGTACAAAGTGGCGAAATCCTTCCCGAAGGGCGGCTGGTAGCCGCCCCTGCGGCTCAGGATGACACGGTCTTACACATTCCCGATGGTGGCTACCATCACAGCCTTGATGGTGTGCATGCGGTTCTCCGCCTCATCGAAGCAGTGGCTGTGCGTGCTCAGGAAGACGTCATCGGTCACTTCGCGGATATCATAGCCCTTTTCCCTGCAGTCTCTGGCCATGGTCGTATTGAAATCATGGAAGGAAGGCAGGCAGTGCAGGAAGATGTAGTTCGGGTTGTGTGTCTTTTCGGCAAGCTCCGCGGTCACGCGGAAGGGGGTCAGAAGACGGACGCGTTCGGGGATCTTGTCTTCCTCGCCCATGGAGGCCCAGATGTCGGTATAGAGCACGTCGGCGCCGTCCAGCACGGCCGCATCATCGGAGATGGTGAAGGTCGCGCCGGTCTCCTTCGCTGCATCAAGGCAGCGGTCAAGCACATCCTGCGCGGGCGCAAGCTCCTTCGGACCGAAGCCCACATAGTGGATGCCGAGCTTTGCGCAGATATACATCAGGCAGTAGGCCACGTTGTTGCGGGTGTCGCCGCAGAAGGCAAGCTTCACTTCGCTTAAGGGCTTGTGAACGTATTCTTCAACGGTCATGATGTCCGCGAGCGCCTGGGTGGGATGGTCCACGTCGGTCAGGCCGTTCCATACCGGAACGCCTGCGTAGGTCCGCAGGTCTTCTACGACCTTCTGATCGTAGCCTCTGTATTCGATGCCGTCGTAGAAGCGGCCGAGCACCTTTGCGGTATCCGCGAGAGATTCCTTCTTGCCCATCTGCGAGCTCTTGGAATCGAGGAAGGTGACGCCGGCGCCTTCGTCCATCGCCGCCACTTCAAAGGCGCAGCGGGTGCGCGTGGAGGTCTTCTCGAAAAGCAGAACGATGTTCTTGCCCTTCAGGGAGTCCGTGCGGATCCCTGCGCGCTTTTTGGCTTTCAGGTCATGCGCGAGATCCAGCAGATAACGCACCTCCTGAGGGGTGAAGTCCATGATGGACAGGAAAGAGCGGCCTTTCAGATTGACAGCCATGATTGTTCCTCCTGAAGAGAATTTATTTTTCAGCCATGTAGGGGTAAACGATCGCGTCGGAAGGAGCAAAGGTCTCCTTCACGGCATGCGGGCTCATCCAGCGGATCATGTTGAGTGCGGTGCCGGCCTTGTCGTTCGTGCCGGAGGCGCGGGAGCCGCCGAAGGGCTGCTGGCCGACCACGGCGCCGGTGCATTTGTCATTGATGTAGAAATTGCCTTCCGCATGACGGAGGGCCTTTTCCATCTTCACGATGGCTTCGCGGTCCTGCGCGAACACGGCACCGGTCAGGGCGTAAGGAGAGGCCTCATCGCAGATCTTCAGCGTCTCATCCAGCTTGTCGTCCGGGTAGACGTAGACCGAAAGGATGGGACCGAAGATCTCCTTGACCATGGACTCATAATCCGGCTTCTTGCAGACGATGACCGTCGGTTCCACAAACCAGCCCTTGGAATCATCGCAGCCGCCGCCGATCACGATCCTGCAGTTTCTGCTCTTCTTTGCGCGCTCAAGATAGCCCTTGCAGCGCTCAAAGGAGGCCTTGTCGATGACGGCGGCAAGGAAGGTATCGAAATCCTGAACGTCGCCCATCTTGACTTCCTTCATCATCTCCTTCATGGTGGAGAGGACCTCGGGCCAGATGCTTTCGGGAATGAAGGCCCTGGAGCAGGCCGAGCATTTCTGCCCCTGGTATTCAAAGGAACCGCGGACGAGGGCGGCCGCAAGCGGGCGGATATCGGCGCTCTTATGCGCGAAGATGAAATCTTTCCCGCCGGTTTCCCCAACAATGCGCGGATAATTGCGATATGAGGAAATATTTTCCCCGATCTGCTTCCAGACGCCCTGGAAGACCTCGGTAGAGCCGGTGAAGTGGAAGCCGGCAAGTTCCTTGCGGGAGATCACGTAGCGGGCTACGTCGCTGCCGTTCGAGGGGACGAAGTTGATGACGCCGGCGGGCAGGCCGCAGGCCATGAGCAGCTTCATGAAATAGTAGTTGGAAAGCACTGCCGTACGGGAAGGCTTCCAGACCGCAACATTGCCGACGATGGCCGGCGCCATGGGCAGGTTGCCGCCGATGGAGGTGAAGTTAAACGGGGTGATGGCACAGATAAAGCCGTCCAGGGCCCGGTAATCCTGACGGTCCCAGATGCCCGGAATGGAGGCCGGCTGATCCTTGAAGATCTCCTGCGCGCTCCACACGCCGAAGCGCAGAAAGTCCGCAAGCTCCGCAATATCGATCTCTGCCTGGAACACGGTCTTGGACTGGCCCAGCATGGTGGCGGCGTTCAGGATCTTCCGGTACGGCCCGGTGATCATATCCGCGGCCTTCAGGAAGATGGCGGAGCGGTGCTCCCAGGGCATTTCCTCCCAGGCTGCCTTTGCGGCGAGGGCAGCGTCCACCGCCATGGTGAGTTCTTTTTTGCCGGCCAGGCAGCACTCGGCGATCACATGCCCGTGATCATGAGGCATGGTGACCTGGAATGTGTTTTCCGTCCAGACCTCTTTGCCGCCGATGATCAGCGGGATCTTAACGACTTCAGATGCCTGACGGGCGAGTTCATCCTTCAGCTCCGCGCGCTCTTTCGAGCCGGGAAGATAGGCGCGAAAAGCGTCATTTTCAGGACGTTTGATCGTGAAATAGGCGTTTGACATAATACCCCCTTGCATTTGGATCATTGGATTTTCGCAGCCACACGAAAAAAGCCGGCGAGAAGCGATCAACCGAAAAAACGATATAATGCCCACCTGCTTTTGCCGTAGTCTTTTCTGAAAGCATCATAGCAGAATCCGGGCAGAAATACAAGCCTCAGCCTGCATTTTCGCGGCCTGCCTGCCGCTTTTCAGGGCACAAAAAAGCTCCCGCGGGAGGGAGCCTATCGGTCTGCCGGAAGGATCGCACAAGGCGGCCTTTCTTTATTTGCTCTTCAGCAGAGAAGCCTTTGTCAATACGCCGCGTTTGATGCCAAAGAGGGAATCTTCCTGAAATACGCCTTCAATCACGATGGTCTTGCCGGCCTCCGGATAGCCGTCCGGGTAAGTCAGGCCATCCAGAACAAAGTCCAGTCCGGCCGTGCAGCATTTGGTATTGTCCCAGACGATGCAGGAACAGCGCATCTGCGAGGAGCCGTCCTTCTGATGAACGGGATAAGGGTTGAATGAGCCTTCCATGCGGACGGTCTTTCCGTTGTAGTCCTGCGGATTGTCAGTCATCTGGGTGATCTGGGCAAACAAAACGGTGCTCCCGTAGGTCGTCAGGTCATAATCAACATCGGAGGCGGGAAGATCATTGCTCCCGCAGGCTGACAGAGCGCACAGCATGAGGAGCGTCAGCAATACCGCGGTGAATTTTTTCATAAGGGATGCCTCCTGATCATTGTATTCACTTTGAATATTATAACACAGACCGGCGGATATACCAACCTGCTTTTTCCGTAAACAGAGACTTTTCGGAAATTTTTTTTTGCCGTTGAATAATGCCCGGCTTTTTGCTATGCTGAGTTAGCAGGAAAGGCGGAAATAGAAGTGAACAAACGTCCTTTATCAGATAAGTTGCGGATCAAAGCGGGAAAGCTGGCAGGGCTTTTGCTGTCTGTTCTTCTGGCCGCGCTCTGCCTTGCCGGCTGCGGCGGCAGCGGCACGGAAGAAAAGGAAGAGCGGATCCGCATCGTGACCACGATCTTTCCCCAGTATGACTGGGTGAGAGCGATCCTCGGAGATGATCCGGAGGGGGTAGAGCTGATCCTGCTGCAGGATACCAGCGTGGACCTTCACAGCTTTCAGCCGGCCGCGGCAGATCTTCTCGCGATCTCCTCCTGTGATCTGTTCATCTATATCGGAGGGGAATCCGATGAATGGGTGGAAAACGCGCTGAAAGATAGCAGGAACCCAGGCAGGATCGCGATCAGCCTCCTTGATGAGCTGGGCGGCGCCGCAAAAAAGGAAGAACTTCCTGAGGGCGCGGGGGAAGACAGGCAGGAGGAAGGAGAAGAGAGTGAATATGATGAACATATCTGGCTCTCCCTCCGAAACGCGTCGCTGTGCGTAAAGAGCATTGCGGATGCTCTCTGCAGGATCGACCCGCAGCATGCGGAGACCTACCGGAGCAATGCGCAGGCCTATCAGGAAAAGCTGAGAAGCCTTGATCAGGCGTATGAGAAGGCAGCCTCGGAAGGGCGCGTTTCCGCGCTCCTGTTCGGGGACCGTTTTCCCTTCCGCTATCTTGCGGAGGACTACGGCCTGACCTGCTATGCGGCATTTTCCGGCTGCTCCGCCGAGACGGAGGCGAGCTTTGAGACCATCCTCTTTCTGGCGGAAAAGACGGACGAACTCGGCCTTCGCGCGGTCATGACGATCGAGGGCACGGATCACCGGATCGCGGAGACGATCGTGCAGAATACCAAAACGAAGGATCAGAAGATCCTCGTGATGGATTCCATGCAGGCGGTGACCGCAAAAGATGCCGGGAACGGAACGACTTACCTTTCGATCATGGAAAAAAATCTGGCGGTGCTGAAAGAGGCGCTGCAATAGGAGAAGAGATGGCATTGCTTACGGTTAAGGATCTGTCGATCGGCTATGACGGACAGGTGATCCTTTCAGGACTGAATTTTGCGGTGAATGCCGGAGATTATCTGTGCATCGTCGGAGAAAACGGCGCCGGTAAAACGACGCTCATGAGAACGCTGCTTCATCTGCAGGAGCCGCTGGGCGGGGAGATCCTTACGGGAGACGGCCTTGCGGCGGGAGAGATCGGCTACCTGCCGCAGCAGACGGCGGTCCAGAAAGATTTCCCCGCTTCGGTAAGGGAGATCGTGCTGTCCGGCTGCCGGGGGCGCTGCGGAATAAAGCCGTTTTACGGCAGAAAGGAAAAGCTGCTTGCCGAAGAGAACATGGCACGCATGGGGATAGGAGAGCTTGCGGGAAGGTGCTACCGGGAGCTTTCCGGAGGACAGCAGCAGCGGGTCCTTCTGGCGAGAGCGCTGTGCGCGGCCAAAAAGCTTCTGCTGCTTGATGAGCCGGTATCCGGGCTGGATCCGAAGGTCACGGCGGAAATGTATGGACTGATCGAAGGCCTGAGGCGGGATGGCATGGCCATCATTATGATCAGCCATGACCTCTCCGCTGCGGTCCGTTATGCGAGCCATATCCTCCACATCGGCCGCCAGCTGTTCTACGGAACAACGGAAACGTATAAGGTCAGTGAGACCGGGAAATATTTCCTTAAGAGTGCCGAGGAGGGGGGAATCAATGCTTAAACAGTTGGAAATGTATCTTCAATATCCCTTCGTGCGCTATGCGCTGATCGTCGGTGTGCTGATCGCGCTCAGCTCGTCTCTGCTTGGCGTGCCGCTTGTCTTAAAGCGTTTTTCCTTTATCGGGGACAGCCTTTCTCATGTCGCCTTCGGGGCAATGGCCGTTGCGGCCGTGATGAAGCTCACGAACGAGATGCTGCTGATCCTGCCGATCACCGTGCTCAGCGCCGTGCTTCTGCTGCGCAGTGGGCAGAAGGCCAAGGTAAAGGGCGATGCCGCGCTGGCTATGATCTCCGTTGCCTCCCTCGGATTCGGCTATCTGATCATGAATATCTTCGGCCCGTCTGCCAATCTGTCCGGAGACGTGTGCACCATCCTGTTCGGCTCCACCTCCATTCTGACGCTGAGCGTGAAAGAGGTCTGGCTGTGCGCCGTGCTCTCCGTCCTGACCGTGCTTGCTTTTGTGCTGCTGTACAACAGGATCTTCGCCGTGACCTTTGATGAGGACTTCGCGGCAGCCACCGGCGCGAACGTAAAGCTGCAGCAGACGCTGTTTGCGGTGATCACCGCGGTCATCATCGTTCTGGCCATGAATCTGGTGGGATCGCTGCTGACCTCGGCGCTGATCATCTTCCCCGCCCTGTCTGCCATGCGGATCTTTAAGAGCTTCAGGAGCGTGACAATCTGTGCCGCTATCCTGTCCGTGCTCTGCGCCCTTTTAGGCATCGTGATCTCCATCCTTGCGGGAACACCGGTGGGCTCCACGATCGTTGCGGTCCACGCAGCCGTATTCGGACTTAGCTGGATCATCGGAAAGATGCAGAAAGCCGGTTGATCGCTCAGCCGGCTTTTGCTTGGTATCGCTTTTTTCAGCAGCTGGATCAGCTGCTTTTTTTCTTTTCTTCGTGATATTCCTGCTCGGTGTTCACGCTCCAGATATTGTCCTTGCTTGTTTTTCCTTCCAGAATATTGCGGACCGTCTCGAAGGCCGTGCACATGCTGTGATCGATATTGTTGTAGCGATGCTGGCCGTTCCGGCCGATCAGGAAGAGGTTCGGGATCGTATCCAGAAAGGCCCGCAGGGTATCCATCTCCGCGTAGCTGTCAAAATACGCGGGATAGGCTTTTCTGACCCGTTCCACATGGCGGTCTTCCACTTCGGAAGGATCACCGATCAGGCCGACGCTCACCATTTCGCGCACCGCCATGTCCGCAAAGGCCTCATCGCTCATGGCCCACATCTCATCCCCTTCGCTGCAGAAATATTCCAGCCCTATCCAGACGTGATGCTCGGCATCCTGCACCATATAAGGCGACCAGTTGTTAAAGATCTGAAAGCGCCCCATCTTCACGCTGCGGTCATGCACATAGACCCAGTTGTCCGGAACGATGCCTCCGAGAGTCGGGATCTTTGTCTGATTCTTCAGCTTCAGCGTGGGCACCAGAACGCCCACGGTCATATAATCCCGGTACGGAAGGCCGGCCGCGATCCGCGCCGCGTTCTCAGGCACGTCATTCATCCCCGCGACCAGATCCTTCACCGGCATGGAAGAGATCACGATATCCCCTTCGATCCGCTCCTCTTTGCCGTCCCTGACAACGATCAGGCCGGTCACGTTGTTTTCCCTGCTCTTCTCTATGCGGACCACCTTTGTATTCTTCAGGATGGTTCCGCCCTTTTTGATGATCTCGTCCGCAGTCAGATCCCAGAGCTCACCCGGCCCCAGCTTCGGATAGGCAAATTCCTCAATCAGCGAGGTCTCCACCTTCCGCTTTTTGGCCTTAAGCAGCCTGCCGAACATGTCACTCAGCACGGCGCGGATCGACAGTCCCTTGACGCGCTGCGCACCCCACTCCGGAGAGATCTCGGAGGGATGCCGGCCCCAGAGATTTTCGGTGTAATGCTCAAAAAACAGGGAATAGAGCTTCCGGCCGAAACGGTTGATATAGAAATCCTCAAGGGAGCGTTCCTGCCGTTTAAACAGGCAGCTCTTCAGATAGCTGAAGCCTACGGCGATCGTTGTGCCAAGGCCCATGTTTTTAAGCGTGCTCCACTTTAAGGACACGGGATAATCGAAGAACTTCTGCCTGAAATAGATCCGGGAAAGACGGTTCCGCCGCAGCATGACGCGGTCGGTCTTGTCAGGATCCGGGCCTCCCGCCTTGATGGTGGAAGTCCGGCCAAGCTTCTTGTCGTCTGCCGGAAGAGCCCCCTGTGTGGGAAGCATCTTTTCCCACCAGGCATTCACCTCCGGGACCTTGGAGAAGAAACGGTGGCCGCCCATATCCATCCGGTTTCCCTTGTAGTTCACGGTACGGGAGATCCCGCCAAAGCAGCTGCTCTCCTCCAGAACGGTGACCTCGCAGTCCGAGGAGCGTTCCAGAAGCTCATAGGCAGCCGTAAGACCGGCAGGGCCGGCACCGATGATCAGGATCTTTTTCATCTCATTCATTTCCTAAAGGGCAGTTTTTCCAGGGTGGAAGCGTAGTTGAAATCGTTCGGGACAAAAAACAGATTGACGCAGATCAGGACTGTAAACAGGGCCGTGAGCACAAGAAAGATCTCATAGGCCTTTCGTTTTTTTACGGTTTCGCCGAAGGCGCCGATCCCGGCAAAGGCAGCGATGCCCATGATCCAGTAAAGGTCCATCCGGTAGCGCGCAAGCAGCAGCGGGCTTCCGGCCGTATCGAGCGCGGCAATGATCAGCGGAAGCGCAAGCAGGCAGAGATAAAGCGGAAACAGTACGGATAATTTCCGGCCCGGCTGCAGGCGGTACAGCGGAAGGCGGAAGAGCGGCAGAAGGGCAAGAAGCAGGATGGGGAAGGTAAAGCAGGCGCCGTAGCGAAGCAGCTTGTTTCCGCCGTCCGACTTGGACAGGTAATAGGTCAGCCCTTCCAGAAGTCTGGCCTTTGTCAGCTTCATTCCGCCGCTCAGATCGCGGATGGTCAGCTGATACGTCTGGCCGAATTCCAGCACATTGCCGAAGCGCGCGTAATTGTACCACATGAGCAGTCCGCCGATCAGAACATAGGGAAGCGCGGCAAGGACGAGCTCTCCCAGCAGTTTTCCGTTGAATTTCCTTCTGCGCAGAAAGGCGACGAGCATCGGGATGACCAGCAGATTGGCAAGCGCAACGGGAGGGCGGCAGCCAAAGGCCAGGGCGCCAAACAGAGAGCCAAGGAAGGCCAGGAGGATCTCGTTGTCTTCCGGCTCATCGGTATAGACAGCCCGGATAAAGAAATACAGGCTCCAGACCTCCATGGCGATCCCGCTGGTGATCGCGGTGCAGTAGAGCGCCGGCGTGCTCACGGCGTACCAGAGACTCATCAAAGAAAGCGCAGAGGAAAGCACTGCGGTGATCCGGACAGACAGCCTGGGGAAAAAGTGCTTCCTGAGCAGGAGAAACAGCGTGAACAGGCCGATAATAAAGACGGCGGCAAAAAGCTGCGTCCCGTGATACGTGGTGAGGCTGGTCCCGGTGATCAGGCGGTAAGGCAGAAAGACCAGAATGACCGGAACGATGCCGAAGTACATATAGTACCTTCCGTTGTAGAAGGCATGATCGTAGTGATAAACGACGCCGGCATCCTTGCGTGCCTGCGGATCGTAAGGATTCTCCAGTGCGAGGAGCCTCGGATCCACAGCGCCGTAGTCAAGATCCAGCCGTCCGTTCAGCAGCGCCTCTGCCATCCGTTCGTACTGATCGCGGTGCCCCGGCTTTTCCCCGTTCCACATCGGTGCAAGGCCCATGGGAAGGACCGCGGCCAGAATGGTCGCGGTCAGCAGCACAATGATCAGGAGCTTACGGTCTGCTTTCATCGTTCCTTTCCTGCGCCTGAAGGCTTAAGAGCCCAGGCGGCGCGCAAGGCGCTATTTCTCCCACACCAGGGCCTGATAGGGCTGCAGCGTGATCTGTCTGTCGGATCCGGAGAGGGTCTCATAATTGTTGATCAGGATCTTTGCTCCGTCTGTCCAGTCCGGAAGAGCATAGCTCAGCGTTTTATTAGAAAAATTACCTATAATAAACAACTTTTTGCCGTTGTAACTACGGAAATACGCGAAAATTTTCCTGTTCTTCCGGTCATATTCTTCCACATTGCCGTAGATCGCGGTCTCATTGGTCTTCTTGATGGCAAGCAGCTTTTGATAATAACGGAAGACGGACTTTTCCGCGGCGCGGTCCTTTTCCACGTTGATCTGCCGGTAAGCAGGATTGACGCACTGCCAGGGTCTGCAGCCCTGATTGAAGCCGCCGTTTACGCTGCCGTCCCAGGCCATCGGGACCCGGGCATGGTCCCGCGCTCCGTACTTGATGAAGCGGAAGGCCAGCTTTTTCGGCACGCCGTACTTTGTCAGAAGATCATACACGAAATGGCTTACGGGATCTTTCAGTTCATCAATACTGGCAAAATCGCAGCCCGTCATGCCGATCTCTTCGCCCATGTAGATAAAAGGGATCCCGAAGCCCATGAAGGTGAGAGTAGCCAGCATGGTGGCGGCTTCATAGCGGTAATGCTTCGTATCGATCCCGAAGCGGTCCACGCTCCGCGCGTTGTCGTGGTTTTCCAGCACCAGAGTGTGCCAGCCTTCGCCCCAGATCGTCTGCTGCGGGCGGAGCAGACCTTCCTTGAAGACGCGCAGATTAAAGGGCTTTTTAAAGAACTTCGCGCCGCCGATATTGTCGGAATTCAGATGACCGAAGCTGAAGATCGAATCCAGCTCTCTGTTTTCCGTTTTGACATATTCTTCGGCGTTTTTGGGCGTAGGGTGATAGGACTCGCCAACGGTGTAGCAGTCAAAGCGGGAGAGAGCTTTCCGGTTCAGCTCCTTCAGATATTCGTGCATGTGGGGGCCGTCCACAAAGTAGCGCAGGCCTTTTTGAAACACAAAAGGATTTGGCTCATCTCGCAGCGGGCGGACCTTGGAAGAGACGTTGAACACATCAAAACGGAAGCCGTCTACCCCCTTTTCCAGCCAGAAATTCAGGATATCGGCAATTTCCTGCCGGACCTTCGGATTGTCCCAGTTTAAGTCTGCCTGCTCCTTGCAGAAAAGGTGCAGATAAAAGTCCTCGCTGCCGGCGATCCGCTCCCATGCGTTTCCGGTAAACGTGGAGACCCAGTTGGTGGGGGGGAGCAGCTTTTTGCCCTTGCGCCTGCCCTTTTCAATGAAATAATAATCCCGGTAAGGGGAATCAGGAGAGCTGACGGCAGATTTGAACCAGGGGTGTTCGGTGGAAGTATGATTGACCACCATATCCATGATCACTTTAAGATCCCGCCGGTGACATTCCGTGAGCAGGCGGTCAAAATCCGCCATGCTGCCGAACTTTTCATCAATGGCCCGGTAATCGCTGATATCGTAGCCGTAATCCTTATCCGGCGACTGATAGAGCGGCGAGAACCAGATGGCGGTCGCCCCCAGATCCCGGATATGATCCAGCCGGGAAATGATGCCGTCAATATCGCCCCATCCGTCATTGTTCGCGTCCATAAAGCTGAACGGATAGACCTGGTAGACAACGGCAGTCTTATACCAGTCAGTCTTTACCATCTGTGCGCCTCCTGTTTCACAACGAAAGATTCATAGCAAAAGCCAGCGGGGCTGATGAAAGCCCCGCTGCAGTACGCCTGATAGCGCAGATCACTTCGCCGGGATCACGTATTTCGGCTTCTCAGGCAGATATTTGACCCGAAGCGTGCTGCCAACGTACAGATGCGCCGGTGCATTGCCGAGCTTGGCTTCGACAATCTTCCCGTCCTGCGTCTGATACTTGACGTAGTAGGTATAAGAGATGTCGCGGATGCCGTCGTTGTCGGTGCTTTCGCTTTCCTCAATGCGGGAGACTTCGGCGTCCGCCTCGATCCCGCCTTTCTGGATCGCGTTGTGCTTTTTCGCGGTCAGCACAAAGGAAACGATCAGGACAACGACTATCAGGGCAATGAAAACATAGGTCATGTTTACAGCAAGAAGTAACATTTTGATCCTCCTGAATGATTGGATGCAGTCAGTATAGCAAAAATCGGCAGATGCTTCAAGCAAGAAAGGCAAAGGCCTTTAGTTTTTTTTACTGCGTTCTTGCAATGCGAACGAGGACAGAGTATAATGCAGCATATTGAAAAAATACGGAGGTGATCTCGTATGGTCCAGGGTAACAAACGTCCCGACAACATGGAACGCATCACAACGCCCGCGCTGGCGCAGGCATTTATCGAAGAGCAGATCACGGCACTTCGCGAACAGATCGGAGACAATAAAGTCCTGCTGGCACTCTCCGGCGGAGTAGACTCATCCGTCACGGCGGCGCTGCTGATCAAGGCAGTCGGAAAGCAGCTGGTATGCGTGCATGTGAACCATGGCCTTCTGCGCAAGGGCGAACCGGAGCAGGTCGTCAAAGTCTTCCGTGAGGAGCTTGGCGCCAACCTGATCTATGTGGACGCGGTAGACCGCTTCCTGGATAAGCTGGCCGGCGTAGATGATCCCGAGACCAAACGCAAGATCATCGGCAAGGAATTTATCGACGTTTTCGCGGAAGAGGCGGCAAAGCTGGAAGGCATCAAGTTCCTGGGCCAGGGCACCATTTATCCGGATATTCTTGAATCCGAACAGGGCGTCAAGGCACACCACAACGTGGGCGGCCTCCCGCCGGAACTGAATTTCGAGCTGGTCGAGCCGGTCAAGCTCCTTTATAAAGACGAAGTCCGCGTAGTCGGCAAGGCTCTGGGCCTGCCCGACAACATGGTCTTCCGTCAGCCCTTCCCGGGTCCCGGCCTCGGCGTGCGCTGCGTAGGCGCCATCACCAGAGACCGCCTGGAGGCACTGCGCGAAGCAGACGCCATCGTACGCGAAGAGATCGGCAAGCTTCCCGAAACGCCGTGGCAGTACTTCTGCATCGTGCCCGAATTCAAATCCACCGGCATCAAATATACGGATGGCAAGGGCGAGCGCTTCATGGGCTGGATGGTCGTTATCCGTGCCGTGAATACGACCGATGCGGTCATTGCCACCGTTCCGGAGATCCCGTTTAAGACCCTCTGCACCATTCGCGAGCGCGTGATCGACACGGTCCCCGGCGTGAACCGCGTCCTCTGGGATATCAGTGAAAAGCCCGTCGCAACGATAGAGTGGGAGTGAGATACGGGGTTCCAAAAACCCAGTATTTTCAAGGCTTTCCGACTTCGCAAAGGTTCATTTGATAACAATTTGATAACATTCGCATGATTTCCCGTTTTTCTCCGTATCAAGGGGTTTTGGGGTAAAGAGTCATTCTTGACGGTTTGCGATTGGAACGATCCATATTTGAAAGCCCTTCGCTGTGGGTATACA
>CADCPP010000139.1 GCA_902803355.1 uncultured Lachnospiraceae bacterium
CCCATGATGACGCTCCGCCGCACGGCGTGGAAGTCCGCTCTGGACGAACTGCTGTGGATCTGGCAGAAGAAGTCCAACGACATCCATGAGCTGGGCAGCCATATCTGGGATTCCTGGGCAGATGAAAACGGCACCATCGGCAAAGCCTACGGCTATCAGCTTGGCGTGAAGCACCGCTATGCCGAGGGCTGGTTCGATCAGGTGGACCGCGTGATCTACGATCTGAAGAACAATCCCGCGAGCCGCCGCATCATGACCAACATCTACAACCATCACGATCTGTATGAAATGGGTCTTTACCCCTGTGCCTACAGCATGACCTTCAATGTAGCCGGCAAAAAGCTGAACGCCATTTTGAACCAGCGCTCGCAGGACATGCTGACCGCGAACAACTGGAACACCTGCCAGTATGCCATGCTGACCATGATGATGGCCCAGGTGGCCGGTCTTGAGCCGGGTGAGTTCGTGCATGTGATCGCGGACTGCCATATCTATGACAGGCACGTGGATTTGGTCCGGGAGATGATCGAAAAGGAACCCTTCCCGGCCCCGAAGGTGACGCTCGATCCGTCCATCACCGATTTCTACCAGTTTACCAAGGATTCCTTCAAGGTCGAGGAGTATCAGTATCATCCCTTCCCCGCGAAGATCCCTGTCGCGATCTGAGGCACGCCATGGTCAGCGCGATCGTAGCCGTCAGCCCGGACTGGGGCATCGGAGACGGCAAAGGCATGCTCTACCGCCTGCCCGGAGACCTGAAGTATTTCCGGCAGGTGACGATGGGCCATCCCGTGATCATGGGACGGAAGACGCTCGACTCTTTCCCGGGCGGGAAGCCTCTTCCCGGCCGCGAGAACATCGTGCTCACGCGGGACAAGGCCTATGCGAAGGAAGGTGTGACGGTGGTGCACTCCGTGGCAGCCTTAAGGCGCCTTCTCTCAGCAAGGCCTGAGGAACACTTCTTCGTGATCGGCGGGGGCGAGATCTATCAAAAACTTCTTCCCGACTGCGATACCTGCTATGTGACCATGGTCGAAACGGAAGCGCCCATCGAGGCAAGCGTCTTCTTCCCCGATCTTCGCAAAAAGCACAGCTGGAAGATGAGCTGCGTTTCCGAGCCGCACACCGAAGAAAGCGGTGCCGTCTACCGTTTCACGATCTGGGAAAAGCAATAGATCCTGTCAAAAAAAGCCGGGGTGGCTGTACCCCGGCTTTTTCGCGTCTAAAAATACTTGGTTTTATTCGATGATCACGATACGGCCCTGACCGGTGAGGTCTTCATATTCTTCGCCGATCACGCCGCCGAGAGAGTCGATGATGTAGTCGATCAGCACCTGGTTGTCCAGCTTCACGCGGTCCTGCAGCAGCCTGCAGCCGGCGAACATCGTGCAGCCGTCGCCGTTATTCAGCAGCATATAGTCATGGCCGGCCAGCGTATAGGTCTTGTCCGGATCCAGCGCTTCGCCGCCGACCTTCACATTCTTAACGCGGCGTTCGCCTTCCACGCTCACGAACAGGCCTTTCTCATCCGCCTTGCAGGCGGAATCGATGCGGGAGTCGATCTCATAGGACAGTCCGGATACCTGCAGGAAGCTGCCGCTTTCACCGGGCACGGCTCTTGCGCCCCATTCCAGAGCATCCAGGATCTGCTGGCCGCTCACCTCGACCACACACAAAGAATTGCCGAAGGGGTGCACGCTCAGGATGTTCCCCAGTGTGATGTCGCCGGCCTTGATGCTCACACGGATACCGCCGCCGTTCACAAAGGCGATGTCCGCGCCGGACTGGGCACGGTAGGCATCGGCGCAGAAGTCACCGAGGTTCGTTTCCGCCCGGCGGATCATACGGACAGGCCTTCCGTTTGCATCCTTCTCCTCGGGATCGTTGATGGTCAGCTCCACCTCGCTGCGCGCGACCACTTCATTTAACTTCGCCGTCAGGATATCTGCCGCCGCTTTCACGCTGTCAACCACGGGGCCGTCCAGCCCAAGGAGCTCCTGTGCCGCAACACTGTTGTCCCACTTGTACAGGCCGGTGCTGATCTTGCCGTTCGCCGCGATCCTGCACCAGCCGACAGCCGCAAGCTTGGTTCCGCAGGCCGAACGAAGAACATCTTCACCGCTCTTGTTCTTGACGGTAGCCTGTTCGGTGTCGTGGCTGTGGCCGTCCAGGAACACGTCGATCCCCGTGGTATTCTCAATGATGTCAACGTAGGTGTAGGGCTTCGCTTCGGCCTCATTGCCCATGTGTGCCATGGCAACGACCAGTTCGGCGCCTTCCGCGCGGGCATCATCCACGGCCTTCTGGACCGCCTGATACAGCATTTCACCGGTATCGTCCTGGAAGAAACCGTAAATGAACTCGCCCTTATCGTTCATGAAGTAACGGGGCGTGGAGCTCGTCAGGGTCTTCGGCGTCGTCATGCCCACGAAGGCGACCTTCCTGCCGGCCAGTTCACGGATCACATAGGGCTTGAAGATCAGCTCGCCTTCCTTGTTGAAGTTGCAGCTGATGTATTCAAACTCCGCCTTCTCAGTCAGGGCCAGAAAACTGTCCATGCCGTAGTCAAATTCATGGTTGCCGGGGATGGCAATGCTGTAGCCCGTCTTGTTCATCAGGTCGATGATGGCCTCGCCCTTGGTCATGGTGCCGATGGGTTCGCCCTGGATGCTGTCGCCGTCATCCACCAGGATCACGGCATCACCCCTGGATTCCAGATACTGCCTGATCCTCGCAACGCCTGCGTAGCCGAAGCCCTGATCGATGCCGCAGTGGACGTCGCTCGTAAAAATGATCACGATATCGGGTTCGGTTGGCACCTCGGGGGCGGCCGCTTCGGTCGGCGCTTCGGTCGAAGGGACAGAGGCCTCGGTGGGCGCTTCCGTCGATGCAGACGGCGCTTGTGCTGCCGTGCTCTGCGGGGCAGGTTCTGCTTTCTCCGTGGATGCAGCCGCCGTCGTCTGCACGGGTACTGAAGATTCCTTCTGCCCCGCGCCGCAGCCGGCCATTGTAAAGACCATGGCAAGCACGGCGATCAGGGCAAGGATCCTGCTGATCCCGATGTGTTTGATCCTGAATCTGCTCATATTTACCTCCACTTCCGGCTCAATCTGCACCGGTTTTTTTTATCCAGACAAGTTCTCTTGTTATTCTTCGATCCTGAACAGCGCTTCTTTCATCACCTCTCCCACGGTGGGATGAGGGAAAATAAGCTTGCGCAGCGCTTCCGCAGGCAGCCTCGAGCCGATCATCATCTCCGCAGAGAGGATCATTTCGGATGCATACAGTCCTACAAGCGTCACGCCCAGCACGCAGCCCGTGCCTTCTTCGGTCACAAGCTTGATAAAGCCCTGCCCGCTTTCGCTCTCTGCCATGAAGCGGCCGGAGTAAGCCATAGGTAGGATGATCTCGCGGAAGGCTATTCCCTTCTTTTCGGCAGATTCTTTGCTCTCGCCGACACAGGCCACCTCCGGATCGGTATAAATGACGCTCGGGATGAGGCTGTAATCCATCTCATCCTCTTTGCCGAGCAGATTGTTTGCCACCACTTCCGCCTCGCGGTAGGCGGTATGCGCCAGCATCAGCCTGCCGTTCACATCGCCGACGGCATAGATCCCGGGCACGTTCGTGCAAAGCTTTGCATCGGTAACGACCGCACCGCGCTCCGTGGCGATATTCAGGCTCTCCAGCCCAAGCCCCGCCGTATGTGCCCTGCGCCCGGCGGAAAGAAGGACCCTGTCGCAGAAGATCTTCTCACCTCTGCCGTCTTTTTCCGTGTACAGACCGTCTTCCTCTACGCGCTTTACCTGCGTGCCAAGCAGAAAGCGCATGCCCCGCTTTTCATAACTGCTCTGCAGCAGTGCGCAGGCGTCCTCATCCGTTTTTCCGGCGATCTTCGGCATCATCTCCACAACGGTGACCTTTACGCCCACGGAAGCCAGAAAACAGGCCATCTCC
>CADCPP010000140.1 GCA_902803355.1 uncultured Lachnospiraceae bacterium
GCGGGACAGACGTTCGTACAGAGCAGTGATGTTGCCTTTCTGCATAGCAACGTCCTCCTTTCTCGAGTATGTAAAAACCTCTAAGAACGGCTTCAACACGGACTTTGTTGTCTCTTGTGTTAAAACTACTCTTAGAGGTTATTACACCTGCGACCATCCTGTATTTCCTGTTTATACTGCTCCCAGGTAAGCGCTTTCTTAGCTTTCATGTCGAACGGATACCAGTACTCCACATATGTCGCCTTGGATCCGGCCTTCAGGTGCCATTTTTCCTTCGGATGGTACTTGGCGTCGCTATCCATGATCTGAACCATCGTGACCCAGCGCGGGTCACAAGGATCTTCCGGTCGAAGCCGACCTGCACGTCCTTGCCCTTCGCGATCCGTTCGAGCTCCCCGGGGCCGATGATGGTGTGCGTCAGAACGTCGTACATGCTGACGGCAGGGCAGCGCAGAGCGATCCTTTTGAACGGACTGCCGTGTTCCGAGATGTATTTGAGGAGCAGGTAGCCGCCGAAGCTGGTGGCGTAGGCATACAGCTCATTGATGCCGTAAGCCGTCCGGACCTCGCGGATCACCAGGTCCAGGTAGGTCATGCAGCCGTCCAGCGTGATCTTTTTCTTTACGTCGTCGCCGTGGGACGGCCAGTTGAAGGTGACCACGCACACGTCCTTATGCTTCGACAGCAGCTTTTCCGCGAACTTATTGGCCGCGTTGTTGTCCTTGTGCCCGGCGAAGCCCGTGCAGAAAATGACGGCTTTGCCGGCCGCGCCTTTTTCGGTCATATACATCTTGCAGCGGACGTTGTGCCCCTGCGCGTTGATCTCAAAATATCTGTTCATGGATCATACTTCCGCTTTATTTTTCCTTGCTGCTTTCCTGCTGCCTGCCGGCGAAGCACCGCCTCCGCAGGCAGGGCTCAGGAGGACCGGCGAAGCTTCCGCCTGAGGCGAAGCAGCAGGGCCGTGAGATCCGGAAAAGCACAGAAGGCAGAGCGCAGCAGGCGAATTCGGGGACTCAAAGGACCGGAGCCCATTTCCCGGGAACGCAGCAGCCGGAGAACTCTTTGCCGCTCGGCCTTTTGATCTCTGCCGCGAAGGCAGTAGGCACAGTAATTTATTCCGTTGCTGACCAGGGCGCCTCTTGCGGCCGGTGCGATCTGCGGATAGTTCGCCCGGAGAAAGTCGTAGCGTTTGGCGTACTGCAAAAACTTCCATTTATGCATGCTGCCGTCCCGGATCGCCTGCTTGGTGATGGCGTCCTCCCGCTGACGGTAGTGATACAGCGGCCGGTCTATGACGGCGATCGCTCCGGCTCTGGACACGGGACGGATCACGGTAGGCACGTCCTCCCATTTTTCGCCCGGAGGAAAAAGGACTCCGTCATAAAGAGAACGCAGGCAGAATTTATTGCATGCGTACGGCGGGATGGAAGGGACGGAAAGCTTCTCCAGGATGAACTCTGGCGTATAGATCCCCGGAGCAAGAGAGCTCCTTTCATGCATGGAATGGTCAGGCCACTCATACTGCGCGTCGAAAATGACCATGTCCGCTCCGGTATCCGATGCGGTCTGCAGCAGGACTTCAAGCGCATCGGGCTCAAGCCAGTCGTCGCTGTCCAGAAACTGGAGATACTTTCCGGCGGCGGCGGAAAGGCCGGTGTTCCTCGCCGCGGAGAGGCCGCCGTTTTCCTGATGGATGACGCGGATCCGGGGATCGGAGGCGGCATAACGGTCGCAGGCCGCGCCGGATCCGTCCGTGCTGCCGTCGTCGATCAGGATCAGCTCCCAGTCAGGACAGGTCTGGCGGAGGACGCTTTCAACTGCTTCGGGCAGCAGCGAAAGCACGTTGTATACAGGCATGATCACAGTAACCAAAATGTTTCCCATTGATCCTTCTTTCATCAGGCTTTGCGGAATGCTTCAGGGACGCTTTTCCCGGGAGAGAGCGCATACCGACTCGATATGCTCCGTGAAGGGGAAGAGTTCGAAGGGCTGGATGGCTTTGACGGCATAGCCGCCCTTCGTCAGCAGGCCGAGGTCGCGGGCGAGCGATTCGGGACCGCAGGATACGTAGACAATGCGGTCCGGGGAAAGGGCAAGGAGGGCGTTGATGAACGCGGGCGTGCAGCCGGAGCGCGGCGGATCGGTAAAGACAACGTCCGCGTGTTCGCCGCGCGCGGCAAATTCCGCCATGAAGCGGCCGGCGTCCGCACGCACGAAGCGTGCGTTTTTGATACGGTTTGCCCGGGCGTTTTCGCGGGCGTCGCGGACCGCGTCCGCGGATAGCTCGGCGCCGATGACCTGCCCCGCACGGGGCGCGGCGATGAGGCCGATGGTCCCGGTGCCGCAGTAGGCGTCGATGACCGTCTCCGTGCCGGAGAGCTCCGCGAAGCCTGCCGCAGTCTCGTAGAGCGGCTCCGTCATCACGGGATTGTCCTGGAAGAAGGAGGCGGGGGAGAGCTTGAAGGAGAGGCCGCAGAGCGTATCGGTGAGGTATCCGGGGCCGAACAGGGTGATGTTTTTTTCGCCCAGGATCATGGAGGTGCGGCGGCCGTTGACGTTCAGAATGACGGAAGTGACCTTCGGGTGCGCGGCGGTCAGCTGCTGCACCAGCTTGGCTTTTCCGTGAAGCTCCGGGGCGGCGGCGACCAGGATCACCATCATTTCACCGGTGGCATGGCTCTTCCGCACCATCACGTGGCGCAGAAGCCCGGTCTTTCGGATCTCGTTGTAAACGGGGAGGCCGAAGTCCTTCGCCAGGCGGCAGACCGTGCGGATCACGGCCTGGCACTCCTCATCGTCCAGGCGGCAGGAGGGCACGGTGACGACCCTGTGGCTGCCGGCGGCATAGTAGCCGCCGAGGATCCGGCCCTGCGGGTCCCGGGTCAGGACCTGGTGCACCTTGTGGCGGTAATGCAGCGGCTCGTCCATGCCGCGGACAGGTGAAACGGCGCAGAAAGACCCGAGCAGCTTTTCGAGGAGCTTCTGCTTCCCGGCAATGAAGATATACATAGCCGCCTTGTCCACAATAGTAAAACAGGATAGTCCTCCTTAAAAGCAAGTGGAACAAGGCTCAGAACAATAACAACAATCATGAACAAGTCATAAGCAGTGCTTAGC
>CADCPP010000141.1 GCA_902803355.1 uncultured Lachnospiraceae bacterium
CTTGGGCTATAGCCAAGCGGTAAGGCACAGGACTTTGACTCCTGCATTCGTTGGTCCGAATCCAACTAGCCCAGCTGGTCTCGGACAGACGCTTACAGCGCGGCCCGGGGCTGAATCGGGCGATTAGCTCAGTCGGTAGAGCACTTGACTTTTAATCAAGTTGTCGGGGGTTCGAATCCCCCATCGCTCACAAAGAAAAACGGCTTCGCTGAGCCGTTTTTTTGTTACCTGGACAGCGAAAGGGCGGAGGATCATGATGAATTATAAACTGACGATACGATATGACGGCAGCCGCTACTTTGGCTGGGAGCGCCAGCCGGGACGCGACACCATTCAGGGAAAGCTGGAAGCGGTGCTGACCGAAATGACCGGGGAAGCAACCGAGGTGATCGGTGCCGGCCGGACGGACGCCGGCGTGCACGCGCGCGCCATGACGGCGAACACGCATCTGAAGACGCAGCTGACGCCGGATGAGATCCGCCGCTACCTTAACCGCTATCTGCCGGATGATATCTGCGTGGACGAGGTAAAGACCGCCGCAGACGGTTTTCACGCCAGATACAAGGCTTCAGGAAAGCTTTACACATACACCTGCTGGTGCGGTGAACTAAAGCCTATTTTTGAGAGAAAATTTCTTACGATTCTGGACAAAGCACCGGATATCGAGCGTATGCGTTCTGCCGCCGCCCTGCTCGTCGGAGAACATGATTTCAAGAGTTTCTGCGGGAATCCGCAGATGAAAAAGTCCACCGTACGGACGGTGGACCAGATAGAGATCCTTCAGAAAAAGGATCGTATTCTTTTCCGCATTCATGGAAACGGTTTTCTGCAGAATATGGTGCGGATCATCGTCGGCACGCTTCTTGAGGTCGGCTTTGGCAAACGCGAGCCGGAAGATATCCCTGCCATTCTGGAAGCGCGCGACCGAAAGAAGGCCGGCTATACCGCTCCCGCGCAGGGTCTGTGCCTGACAAGGGTGGATTATTAACTTCCGCTTACCGGGGAAGTCTGATCTTGTTTCTTCCCCGGAAGGTGTTGTATCTGTCCGGGATCCATTCCGGGCTGATATCCTTTACCGCTTCCGCGGCAGTGATCACCGCATCATCATGATCGATATCGATCAGCTGATAGCGGTTATTTCCCATGCCGATCTCTTTCATATAGCTGAGCTGGCGCAGGCCGTGACGCGTCTCGATGCGTTCGATCATGGCCTTTCCGCCGCCTTCGGGCAGGTTATAGATCAGATCCACACAGGCCGTATCCGCCGCGCAGATATCCAGCGATGCCACGATCCCGATATCCGGCGTGACCACAGGTTCCGCTTCGGGACCTTCGCAGTCACAGGAGACCGAAATATTCCGCAGGGTGTTCACGAAGCAGATATGCGGCGCGAAATGATCGACCACGGACTTGGTGCTCTCGGAAATGCGCTCCATCAGCTCTTCTTCCCCGATGCTCCACATATTGTCGGAGCCCTCGCGCTGGTGGATTTCCTTCTTTCCCACGCGGCCGTCCGCGCAGCCGATGCCGATGTTCTTGTTGCTGCCGCCGAAGCCGCCCATGGTGTGTCCTTTGAAATGCGTGAGCACCAGCAGGGAATCATAATTCAGCAGATTCTTTCCCACATGCATTTCCGTAAACCACTTGCCGCCCTTTACCGGCAGCGCGGCTACACCGTTCTCATCCGTAATATCCACCGGGCAGAAGTTCCAGCCGTTGATCTCCAGCGTCTTTCGGTGTTCTTCGGTGGTATAGCGGGTCCCGTAATAGAAGGTGTTCGTTTCAACGATGGAAGCCTCCGGGAGCCTGTCCGCGATCAGCTGTCTGATCCAGGGCCGCGGCAGGATGTTGGGGCCTTCCGCTTCGCCGGTATGCAGCTTGATGGCCACCTTGCCGGTCAGGACAGAGGCGACGCGGTCATAGATCTTTTTCAGGCCTTCTTCAGACAGATCGCGGGTGAAAAACACCACGGATTCTGCCCCGTCTCTTTTTTCATAGGGGACATACACATTGCCGTTCTTTCCGGGTTCAGGTCTCATTCTTCGTCTCCTCCGCAGTTTCTTCCGGAAGCGTTTCGTCCACGCTTTCCTCCGTGCTCTCTTCGCTTGCTTCCGGCACTTCTTCCTCCTCGCCCAGCCAGTGGATATCTGCCGCATCCTTCAGGAAATAGCAGCTGTAATCCGCAAACAGGGCGGGATTGATGGTCAGGTTGTAGGAATAGTCGTACATGGCCGCCTCAAGCTTCGTTGAGAAGACAAAGGCGCTGTAGCTGGGAGATCCGCTGTAGTTGCCGTAGACCGGCTGCTGATACAGTTCCTCCTGCAGGGTCTCGATGGAGCCCAGCGAACCGTTCAGGAAGAAGCCGCAGCGGGAAAGGCTGCTGTTGCTCTTCAGATACGGCCCCAGGAAATCCGTAAAGTCGCTCGGGGTAGTCCCGAACCAGTTGATCACGAGCGGCATGTAATAATAGTCGCCGACCTTTGTGACGATATACTTATCATCCGGCGAACTGATATTCTTATCGTTGTCGCTGATGACCTCAGCCGGAATCCTCTTATAGCGCACGCCGCTGCTGTAGGCCGCGCCGCTGCGGTCATAGACCCAGCCGCCTTCCTCAAGCAGACGGATCGCTTCCTGTTCGGAGGGCTTATAGGCATTCAGCTTCATGCCCTGCGCAACGGCTGATCTATACATCCAGGCGCCTTCATAGTAAGGACCGTCTACCGCCTTGCCGTGCTCTCCGGTAAAATCACTCGCGATATCGCTGCGGTCGAGCAGGTAGGCCAGAGCCCTGCGCACTTCGGTAAACTGGACCGGCCCGTAATCGCAGCGGAAGCCGATCTTTCCGTAACCGGCGCGAATGTACGTGAACGAGTCCAGTCTGGAGGAGAAGCGCTCAACGTTCTTCAGCGCTTCCGCGATCGCCGAATCACCCGAGATGCCGCCCACAAAATCGAGGGAGCCGTTGCTCATCGCGACCATCTCGCCTTCCGCATCCAGGACCTTATAGGTCACCTTGCCGATGGAAGGCTTCGTTCCTTCATAATTGCCCTTGAAATGGATGTTGCGCGATAAGACGGCCTCACCGCTGTTTGTATCGAAAGAAAGGAGAAAATACGGCCCGGAATACGGATATTCCGCATAGGCTTTGCCGGACGTGTCCGTCGCCGCCATCTTGATCTGAGCTGCCGTCACATAAGCGCCGCTCTCATTCTTTGCGTAGAAATCATCCGTCAGATAGCAGCCTTCGCCGTCATCTTTGATCTCCGCATTACCAAGCCACATGGATGCGTAGTAGGGCTGCAGGGAGATCATGGCCAGATCATAGAACGACGGCAGATACTCCTTCTTCACTGTCTGCGAGAAGGTGTATTCGTCGATAAGATGAAAGCCCGTAAAGACCTTGCTGCCGCCTTCCGCACCGGGACCGGTGTAGGCCAGATAATCCTCCCAGCCCAGATAAATGGCGCCGGAATCCTGACGGCCGGAAGCCGCTTCGCCCAGAGGGCTGAAAAAGACCATGGGGAAGGCCAGATAATCCTTCGCGGTGATGGCGCTGCCATCCGAGAATTTCAGATCATCCCAGAGCGTGATCGTGTAGGTCACGGAACCGTCTTCATTCTGGGTCTCCGTGTGCTGCTTCACCACCGTATCATTCCAGGTATAGCCCGCGTCCTTGGTGCGGGAGACGGTCTCCAGACCGCTCAGCAGCTGTCCGATCTCCTTATCCGCCACATTGGTCGCAGCATTGCCGTAGGAAGCGTAGCGGAACTGACCGGCCGCTTTCGTGGTGTTGCCGATGATGATCGATCCATTGGAGGAGGACCATTCCACGAGGGCATCCAGCACGGACCAGCTGGCCGTCACCGGGTGCTTGTCTATGCCGCTCAGTTTCTTGTTGTAGACGCAGAGGTACTCGTTCGTGTAGAGCGGGATCTCCGGCAGCAGATAGTTCCAGCGGGTAACGTACAGCCTCCACCAGGCGGCGTAAACGTCTTCCTTCGTCTTATAGTCTCCTGCGGGCTGGGTATTGCCGACCATGGCCATGGACAGGAAATCAAGACCGAGTTCATAGCGCTTTCCGTTCACTTCAATGTACGCAAAGCCGGTCTCCGGATCTTCGATCACATCGGCAATAGTGATGTCCCGGCCAAAGCTCTCATAAAGAGATTCATAATCCTTGCCGTAGGTATAATGACCAAGGACCATCGGCGCGAATTCGCTGTCTTTGTACACATCCATCGGATCCGGCTCCGCCTCGGTCGTTTCCTCGGGCGTGGTCTCTTCGGTCGTCTCCTCTTCCGTCGTCTCTTCTTTCGTGGTGACCGCTTCGGTGGTGGTTTCCGCCTCCGTTGTGGTCGCCTCGGTCGTTTCAGGCGTCTTGCCGGCACAGGCGGCCAGCTGGACGAGCAGCAGCATCGAGAGGAATATCGCAATGAATTTCTTCATGGCATCTCCTTTATACGGGCATCAGCCCGCGTTTATTGAAATGATATTGTAACACAGGAAGCGGAAGATGTAAAGGAGTACAGCCAAGTACAGGCGCGGAAGTCCGCCGAAGCGGTCATCTTCCACGCCTGTCTTTTTCGTCAGGATCAATTATAATCCGAGTTCCTTCCTGTATCCATCGATCTCAGGAGAGTTGCCGTAGATGAAGTGGCCGGGCAGGATCTCGACCCATTTCGGCCCTTCCTTCTCGTAGTGATGGACAGAAGGATCGTATACCAAAAGCTTCTTGCTCCGCTCCACATAAGGGTTCGGATTGGGCACTGCCGACAGAAGCGCCTTGGTGTAAGGGTGCAGCGGATGCGCGAACAGCTCCTCCGCCTCAGCCAGCTCCACGATGCGGCCCTTGTGAATGACGGCGATGCGGTCCGAAATGAAGCGGACCACGCTTAAGTCGTGAGCAATGAACAAATAGGTCAGCCCGCGGCTCTTCTTCAGATCGTTCAGCAGGTTCAGCACCTGAGCACGGATGGACACGTCCAGTGCGGAGATCGGCTCGTCCGCCACGATGAACTCGGGTTCCATGATCAGGCTTCGGGCAATGCCGATACGCTGCCGCTGTCCGCCGGAGAACTCATGAGGGAAGCGGCTGGAGAACTCAGTCAGCAGGCCCACTTCCTGCAGTGCCTTCTGCACCTTCTCCTGGCGGTCCTGCTCATCCTTGTACAGATGATAGTTGAGCAGGCCTTCCGATACGATATAGTCCACCATGGCGCGTTCATTCAGAGATGCCATGGGATCCTGGAAGATCATCTGCATGGAACGGATCACCTTGGTATCCATCTCACGGCTGATCTTTCCGCTGATCCGCTCGCCCTTGAAGAGGACTTCCCCGCTGGTGATCGGGTTGATGCGGACGATGGCACGGCCGATGGTCGTTTTGCCGCTGCCGCTCTCACCCACCAGAGCGAAGGTCTCGCCCTTATAGATCTCAAAGTTGACATCGTCTACAGCCACAAATTTGCGGCGGCCCGTACCGAACGTGACCTGCATATTTTTGACTTCGATCAGCGTTTCCCGGTTGGGATCCAGATGAGGATGGTAGGCATTCGGATCCGTTCCTTTGCTGCTCAGATTCATCTCTGACAGGCGCTGGATGGATTTGGGTTGTTCTACCTTGGGCGCGCGGTGATCGCGGAGCCAGGACTTCACGGTATGCGTGCCCGTCACCTCGTACATGGGCGGTTCTTCCAGGAAATCGATGTTCAGGGCGTGCTTGTTGCGCGGTGCGAATGCGTCGCCCTGGATCTTGTTGAACAGACTGGGCGGGGTGCCGTCGATAGCCGGCAGCTTTTCGCCCTTCACGCCCAGCTGCGGCAGAGCGGACAGCAAAGCCCAGGTATACGGATGCTGGGGATCAAAGAACACTTCATTGGCCATGCCGATCTCAATGATCTGGCCGCCGTACATGACCGCCACACGGTCTGCCACATTGGCTACCACGCCCAGGTCGTGCGTGATATAAATGATGGTCATGTTCTGTTCTTTCTGCAGGCGGCGGATCAGGTCCAGGATCTGCGCCTGAATGGTCACGTCCAGAGCGGTCGTCGGCTCATCGCAGATCAGGATCTGAGGACGGCACGCCACGGCAATGGCAATGACCACCCTCTGACGCATGCCGCCGGAGAACTCGTGCGGATACTGTTTGTAACGGCGCTGCGGATCCGGAATGCCGACCGCTTCCAGGATGCGGTAGACTTCTTCTCTGGCCGCCCTGCCTCTCAGACCCTGGTGCAGCTCCACGCTTTCCTGGATCTGGAAGCCGATGGTCTTTAAGGGGTTCAGGCTGGTCATGGGGTCCTGCGTCACCATGGCGATCTTCTTGCCGCGGATACGCAGCCAGTCTTTTTCCGTAAACTGAGTCAGATCTTCTCCGTCATACATGATGGAGCCGTTGGTGATGCTGCCGTTCTTATCCAGCATGCCTACGAAACATTTGGTAAATACGCTCTTTCCGCTGCCGGATTCCCCCACGATGGCAAGGGTTTCTCCCTCATACAGGTCCAGGGAAGTGCGGCGGATGGCGACCAGCTTTTTCCCGCGAAGAGAGAAGGTCACTTCCACATCACGGGCAGACAGAAGCGGTTCCTGCGCCAGGATCTTTTTGGCGCGTTCGCTGAAATCGGTCTCATGCAGCTTATTCACAGCTTCACTCATCTTCCGCGCCCTCCTTTACACATGGTTCCGCGGGTCGCACGCGTCAGAGAACGCGTTCCCCACCAGATAGAACGTAATGGTAATGATCGATACAATAGCTGCCGGGAACCACAGCGTATACGCGGCACGCGGGAACACGGCACGGGCGGCGGCCAGCAGGATGCCCAGGGAAGGCACCATAATATCCATCAGGCCCAGATAGGTAAGCGTGGTCTCGTAGGCGATCGTATTGGGGATCGCCAGCGCAAGACGCAGGATGATCACGCTGACCAGATACGGGAAGATATTCCTGAACAGGATCCGGCCCAGTTTCGTTCCCAGGCAGCGGGAAGCCAGGTTGTACTCCCGGTCGCGGTACATGAACACCAGGTTTCGGACGTTCCTGGCCGTGGCAAGCCAGCCGAAGCCTACCATGGCGATGCCCATGGTCACCATCGTCTTGCCTACCATCAGCGCGATCAGGGTCATGTAGATGATGGTCGGGACGTTATCGATCAGGTTGTAAAGCTCCGTAAAGAAACGGTCAAGCTTTCTCACATAGCCCCAGATCAGGCCGATGATCACGCCCAGCGTGATCTGGCCGAGGGAAACCAACACGGCAAGCAGGATGGATGCCCTGGTGGCGTACCACACCTGTGCCCAGTAGTCCTGACCGATGGCGTTGGTGCCGAACCAGAACTCGCTGTTCGGGCTGATATACATGCGGTTTAACGGGTCAGGCGCCATATGGATATCATATTTGCCGATGGCGCTCGCAATGAAGGTAAAGATGAACAGCAGGATGAAGATGATGGACATGATCACTGCCGGTCTCTTTTTCAGGAAGTTTGCCCAGACGCTCTTCCAGTAAGAATAGTTGGAATAGCCGATCTTTTCCGCTTCCTGCGCGTTGTACTGAGCAAATTCAAAGAGCTGGTCCTCCGGCATCTGGCTGCGGGACTTCGGGTATTCCCGCCCCTTCGGCCTTTCTTTGCCGGGGTCCGTATCTACCTTCTCGGGATTGACCGTCATGTTGACGACGGGCGCTTCCGCCTCCTGAACTGTTTTCTTGTGTTCGCGGTTATCCATTAGCGCACATCCCCCTTTCCGGTCAGTTTGATTCTGGGATCGATCATCGTCATCAGCAGGTCGCCCAGAAAGACGCCGAAGATACCCATGGTCGCGTACAGCAGCACGATGCCCTGCACCAGATTCAGGTCATAGCGGCTGATGGCGGTGGTCAGTTCCGGGCCCATGCCGGGCACGGCGAAGAAGGTCTCCACAAGCAGCGACCCGCCCACCGTCAGCAGGATGGAATAAGGCAGGTACTGCGCCAGCGGCACGAAGGCGTTCTTCAGCACGTGGCGGAACATCACCTTTCTGTCGCTTAAGCCCTTAAGCTTAGCCAGCCGGATGTAATCCTTGTTCAGCTCATCCACCATGTAGCGTCTTGTCCAGAGCATGTAGCCGGCCGTGGACGCAACGGATAAGCAGATGATCGGCAGCACCATGGTGAGCCAGGGCTTCTCGGCCGTGGCGTCATAGCGCATGGGCAGGCCGAGCAGCGATGCCCCGGCGATCATGATAATGGTATAGATGACCAGGTGGGGCACGGCATTTACGATCACGGTATACGCCGTACCGAGATTATCAAACAATTTATCTTTGTATCTGGCCTGAAGCACGCCGAAAACAACGCCCAGCACCAGAGAGATTCCCAAAGAAATCAGGCCGATCCTCATGGAGACGACCATCTTGGAGGCGATCACATCGGTAACATACTGATTCTTCTCCAGACGAATACTCTTGCCCAGATTGAACATCACCTTCTTGTAGTAGCCTTCCTTCAGTGTTCCGAAGGGATCTTCACCGGTTTTCGACTTTTCCGACAGATACTTGAGCAGCGACATGGGCTCGATGGATTTTACCTCCTTGCCCTTCGCGTTAAACACCCGCATCTGCAGCATATCACCGAAGAAATCCCCCAGCTGAGCGATCACGGAACGGTTCACATACCCTGTGCCCTTCGGTGCGATCTCATTCTCTCTGCAGGTATGGCAGGCCTCACCGTTTACCAGACCGGTGCCCTTACAGTCGGAGCAGGACTCCATCAGCCCCAGTCTCTCCAGCTTGGCATACTTCTGCGTCTCGGTGAACTTCATCAGTTCATCTTCGGTAAAGAAATAGTCACTAGGCATGAGCCGCAGCAGACAAAACACCACACAGACGACCAGCAGGATCACCATGATCGATTGAAACAGCCGCTTTATGATATATTTTACCATGCGCCTTCCTCCATCCTCTCAAAAGCCTCTTAAAAGGAGCTTCCGGGGCAGTCCATTGGGCGGTCCCGGAAGCATTGCTTGGTTCTGATCCGATCTGACAGCAAAGCGGATCAGACTTTTCCGGCAGCTGCCGGAGTCATGAATTATTCCGCGTTGTACTTGGCGGCGAGTTCGTTCATCTGCGCGGTGGTGTAAGGAGTCTCACTGGTCTCCCAATCCACATAACGGTACGCCTGCATGCCATACATGCTGTACACCTTGGAGTAGTTGTTGACCTTGGTCAGCTCCCAGCCCACTTCGTAGGAGCAAGGGATCACCAGCGCGTGATTCAGCATGCACGCTTCGGCTTTCGCGAATGCGGCATAGCGCTCATCCATGTTGCCAGTGATGGCTTTCGCCTTGACGACCAGATCGGTGAATTCCTTGTAGGCGGCGATCAGATCAGGATCATCGTTGTCGTTGCAGTTGCTGTACGCATTGGAGTAGTACGCAGCAGTGTCATCATAGGTTTCCTGGCCGAGGAAGTTGATCGGGTCAGCAAAGTCGGCGCCCCAGCCGTTGATGAAGAAGGAAGCCTTGCGGGGCTTACGCACTTCATTGGCAAGGGAGGAAACGTAGGTATTGGTCTTCAGGACAACATAATCGCTGCCGAGGCATTCTGCGAAGATGTTTTCCAGGACCTTGGCCGTCTGAGCAGCAACATCAGAAGAACCGGAGATGTAATAATCTACCTGGACAGGGAAGGTGACGCCCTTGGCGCTCAGTTCTTCCATGGCTTTCTTCTTAAATTCGGCAGCCTTTGCAGCATCCACGCGGGTATACTTGGTGCTGTCATATTCCATGCCAAGTTCCTTCAGCACGAGCTTCGTGTAATCGGTGCCGTCAGAGGTAAAGGCCACGCCGTTGCCGGTGTAGACGAAATTCTGGCAGGACAGAGGATTGATCGCGTTGGTGCGGGCGAAGTAGTTGGTCAGGTCAAGGCCGTAGTACAGGCTCTTGCGGAAGTTTTCGTTGGCAACAGCGGTGTTCCAGTTGGTGTCGGGCGTTTCGCCGTCTTCCAGGTTCTTGCTGTATACCAGGTGGATCTGATAGGAGTACTTGGTCGGACGAGATTCAACCAGATAATCCTTCAGGTTGGCATCGCTGGTGCCGTTGTAGATGCCCTGCAGGGTAGCCTGGTCAAGGGATACGTGATCCAGTTCGCCGTTCTTGAACAGCTGGAAAGCCACAGACGCGGAGTCGACCATCTTGATGGTGACGGTATCGAAACGGCTGCAGTTGGCATCGTTCCAATAGTTCGGGCTCTTGGTCAGAACTTTCTGGTTCTGGGATACGAAATAGGTGACGGTGTAAGCGCCGTTGTACCACATATTTTCCCAGGTCACATCACGGTAGCCGTCAACGCCCAGTTCTTCGATCAGCTCGGCAGACAGAGGATACAGGCAGTTGTAGGTGGCCACAGAGGGGAAGTAAGGCAGCTGGTCGACCAGCGTGTAGGTGATGGTGCCGGCTTCGTCATCGACTTCGATACCGACCATTTCGGCAAACTTGCTGCCGTCTTCCGCGGTCAGAGCCTTTGCAGCCTCTTCGCCTTCGGTTTCGGTAAGGTTCTTGGTGTATTCGTAGTAGTCATTGGCACCGACGATCATTTCGGCGGGCATGGAGACGTTGTACGAATCGTTCTTGGCATAGTTCAGGACCCATTCAAGGCCGGTCGCCCAGTCGGAAGCGACCACGTCAGCCTGAACTTCGCCGTCTTTGTTGAACCAGGTCATGCCTTCGTTCAGCGTGAAGACCCAGGTCTTGCCGCCGTCAGGGGAGGTGTAATCCTTGGCAGCATTCAGTTTCAGATTGCCGTGGTTGTCGTTGGTCAGCAGGCCATCGAACAGGTTGCACAGCACGTTCAGATCGGCTGCCGCCTGGGAATAGTGGACATTCCAGGTTTCCAGTTCACGGGCCTTGGTCTCGTACGTGTTCAGGGTTCTCGTGGTACCGGGAGTGGGAGCCTCTGTGCTTTCTGCGGGTGCATTCGTGCTCTGATCGGGAGCCTTGGTGCTCTGATCAGGGGCCTTGGTGCTTTCCGGAGCGTTCGTGCTCTGCCCCGGAGCTGCGGAGCTCTGTCCGGGCTGTCCGCCACAGGCTGCCAGAGAGAGGACCATTGCCGCAGCAAGAAGCATTGCGAGCAGTTTCTTCATAGTTTTCCTCCTTATTGGTAATGGTAATATGTCCGTTCTGGAAGAACAGCTGTCCTCCCGGGATATATTATACTTTAATATAGCAAAGCGCCAAAGCCTTGTCAAGGAATGTCTTTCAAAAAAAACATCATTTTTTAGCGCCCTTTGCGTGATCGTCATTCGGACCGGCGGCTTCCTCTTGTTTAATGGCAGACGGGGTGGTATAATAACAGCGTATTTCCATCGGAGGATGTTTCATGATTCGCTGGCTGAAAGCACATTTTTCGCGGGATATGATCCGCCCGCTGATCTATAAGACCTTTACGCGAGCAGTGCTGGCTCTGTTTGCCGCCGAGCTCTTTCATTTTTTTGCTCCTGCAGACTGGCCTGTCTCCCGTTTTTCCAACCTGGCCCTCATTCTGGCCTTCATCTTTGTTCTTGGCGCCGTTATCGCCTGGCTGCGGCTTGACGGGATGCACATTCCGCAGTTCAAGCTTCCCCGCATGAAGCGCACGGATCCCGCTTTTCTGACCGGGGATATGGCCGATCATATCGATGATGACATCGTAAAATTTGACGATCTGGATAAAGAAGAGCAGGACGTCTGCGTCCTGCTGACCGATGTGATCCTGGCCGTGGTCTGCTTCCTGCTTGCGCTCATCCTCTGAAAGAACAGTTCTATTCTCTTTATAAAGCCAAAAAACCGAGGCATCCTCAAGGATCAGCCCCGGTTTTTTCTTAATTATGAAATAATTTACGTTTAAGCGGCAAAGTGATACAGCAGCAGAAAGACGCCGGAAAGGATAAAAAAGCCAAGTCCGGTAAAGAGAGACTGCTTCAGCCAGGGTCCCCTTGCCTTTGCCTTTTCATCTTTATAGTCGACGAACTGTCCTGCAGGCTTTCCGGTCCGGAACAGCTTCCAGACCGTTTTGATGCCGTAGCCGAAGATATCGTAGAAACCTTCGGAAGCCATGTAGCTAAGCCCCCCGAGGCCGCCAAGCAGCACACCGGTCAGAAAGCAGCTGTCCGACAGCATGCCGAAAACGTCCTTCGCCGAAGCCGCTCCGAATATCCCGTGGGAGAGCGCCGCCGTAAAACAAAGCAGGACTCCTGCGGCTATCCAGATCAGCAGTTTCTTTTTTGAACCGGCTTCCTTCACTTGAGCACGCTCATGTACTTCTGGTATTCCGCCTCATTGCACATGACGAAATGGCCCGGCTTGATCTCCCGGAAGGACGGCTTGTCCACGGAATAATCATGCTCCGCAAGCGGATTGTAGGTGATGCGCTTGCGCTGCTTTTCGGAGATCGGGTCCGGCAGCGGGATGGCTGACAGAAGCGAACGGGTGTAGGGATGCAGCGGGTTCAGGAAAAGCTCATCCGAGGGCGCCATCTCGACCATCTTGCCGAAATACATGACGCCGATCCGGTCGGAGAAGTACTTGACCACGGAAAGGTCGTGCGCGATAAACAGCAGGGTCAGGCCGAACTTATCGCGAAGGTCGTTGAGCAGATTGATGACCTGCGCCTGAATGGAAACGTCCAGCGCGGAGACCGGTTCGTCGGCAATGACGAGGTCGGGCCGCATGACGATGGCTCTGGCCACGCCGATACGCTGCCTCTGGCCGCCGGAGAATTCGTGCGGGTAGCGGCTCGCGTGCTCGGGGACAAGGCCGACCAGGTCGAGCATCTCATAGACCTTCTCGTTGATGACCTTCGGGTCTCTCTCTCCGCGGATGACCAGCCCCTCCGCGATGGTGTCGCGGACCGTCATACGGGGATCAAGGGAGGCGATCGGGTCCTGGAAGATCATCTGGATCTGCGTGATGACCTTGGAGTTCTTCGCCTTGCGCAGCTCATTTCTGTACTCAGCCGACAGTTTTTTCTTTTCCTCGGCGGAAGCGCCGGCCAGCAGCGGTTCATATTTTTCCTTCACCGCAGCCGTCAGCTTTTCGACATATTCCTTGTCGCAGTTCTTCTGATCGTACTGTGCTTCTTTGATCAGCTTCTTCTGCTCGGCAACGGTCCGGTCAAGCTCTTCCTTCAGGCGTTTCTTTTCATCCTCGGAGGCCGTCTTTACCTTTTCGTTATAGGCTGCCTTCGCGTCCTTGATGGCCTGTTTGTAGCTTCCGGTCCCGGCGCATACGCGCACGCCCTTGAAATAGACACTGCCGGAGGTGATGTCATAGAGCTTGATGATGGAGCGGCCGGTCGTGGTCTTGCCGCAGCCGGACTCACCGACCATGCCGAAGACCTCGCCTTTATGGATCTCAAAGCTGACGTCATCCACGGCCTTGGTCGGCCCGAAGTACTGGCAGAGGTGATCCACCTTCAGCAGAACGTTGTCCTTCAGTTCAACGTCCACATTCTGCGATACGTTCTGATTATCCATTTTGTCCGGCCTCCCGTTTCTTCTGCATGCGGCGGATGCGTTCGGTCACAGCCTTCGGCGGTTCCACCTTCGGTGCATCGGGGTGAAGCAGCCAGGTCGCGGCATAGTGCGTGTCGCTGATCTTGAACATCGGCGGCTGCTTTTCGAAATCGATCTTCAGGGAATACTTATTGCGCGGGGCAAAAGCATCGCCCTTCGGCGGATAGATCATGTTGGGCGGCGTTCCGGGGATCGCCTCCAGACGTTCGTTGGTATCCAGGTCGGGCATGGAGCCAAGCAGAGCCCAGGTATACGGATGTCTGGAGTTGTAGAAAATATCCTCCGAGGTGCCGTATTCCACGATCTTGCCGGCATACATGACCGCGATGCGGTCCGCCATATTGGCCACGACGCCGAGGTCGTGGGTGATGAAGATGACCGACAGGTGGCGTTCCTCCTTCAGCTTGTTGATCAGCTCAAGGATCTGCGCCTGGATCGTCACGTCAAGCGCGGTGGTCGGCTCGTCGCAGATCAGGATGTCCGGGTCCGCTGCCAGCGCGATGGCGATAACGATACGTTGCCGCATGCCGCCGGAAAACTCGAAAGGATACTGGTTGTAGCGGCGTCTGGGTTCCGCAATGCCCACCTCTTCCATCAGCTTGATGGCGCGCAGGCGCGCGGTCTTCTTCGTGACCTTGTTGACGATGCCGGAGGCGTTCGTCTTCAGATATTCCACCGCGGTCTCCGTGCGGGCATCCGCATCCGCGCCCGCATCGTTCTGCAGCGCTTCCTCGAAATGGTCGGAAAGGCGGGTGATCAGATGGGCCATGTTCTGCTTGGTCAGTTCCAGATCGGTGACCGAGGCAGCCGGGACCTTCCAGCCCGGATCCTTGCCCTTTGCCATCTGCGCATCGTATTTCTTCTGCAGCTTGTCATGCTTTTTGAGTTCTTTGACGTTCTGCACGATGCCTTTGAAATAGGTATCGATCTCGCTCTTCAGACCGGAGGAGAAGGTATAGGCCAACGAATCCTTTACGGTAAGCAGCGGGTCGATGGTCTTATTCACGGCTTCGGTGAGCTTGTCCAGGCTGGCTTTGCAGGCGTGTTTGTCCAGCTGGCCTTCCGCCTGGTATAAGGGCAGTTCCTCTTTCAGGACCTTTATGGCTTCGCGCTTTGCCTCCGCGGACTTCTTTTCCGCAAAAGCGATGCCGGCTGAGGCATAGGAGGCAAATTCCTTCATGAAGCCTTCGCTGACCCTGTCATAGAGGCGCTTGTTCAGTTCCTCCACGGGAACATCGGGCAGGGGCTCCTTTTCATAGGTCAGCCAGTAGCCCATAGCGAAGAAATCGGGTTTTTCCTTCGCAGCAGCTTCTTCCAGGATGCCTTTTAATTCCGTCAGGCGTTCTACGGTCTTCGCAAAATTGCCTTCCTTCTTCAGGGCTTTTGCTTCCTGCAGAAGGCCGTCCGTAAGCTCGTTCAGGCGCTCCGCCTTGTCCCTGACCACATAGGTCTGGACAGAGGTTTTCGCTTCGGTCACGATCTGCTTCAGACGGTAGTCCATATCCTTGGCGGCATTCTTTTCCAGCTCAAGGGTGATGGAATCGATCCCGTCGACGGCATCTTCCGCCGCTTCATGCGCCGTATTGTAGGCTGTTTCCAGCTCAATATGCTTCTTTTCGAAGGTCTCGAAACGCTTGCAGAGATCATCGATCTTCGCGTCATCGCTCCGTCCGGCGGCCTTTGCCGCTTCCTTCATGCTGGTATTCAGTTCCTTCAGATAGCTGTTGAAATTCCGGCGGCTCTCCCGCTGTCTGGCCTTGCCCTTTAAGATCATGGCCTCGGTCAGCTGGCGGCCGATCTTGACGATCGGGTTCAGGGAGCTCATGGGGTCCTGGAAGATCATGGCGATCTTGTCGCCGCGGATCTTGTGGAAATCTTCTTCGGAGATCTTCAGCAGATCCTTGCCGTCGTAAATGATCTCGCCGCCTTCAATGATGGAGTTGCCGGCGAGGATGCCGAGGATCGCCTTGCTCGTGACGGATTTGCCGGAACCCGACTCGCCCACGATGGCCAGTGTTTCGCCCTTTTCCAGGTCGAAGCTGATGCCCCGGACCGCCTGTACCTTGCCGTTTGTGGTGTGGAAGGATATTCTCAGATCGCTGACATGCAGTTTGTTTTCCATATTAATCATCCACTCCTCTCAGCGAAGGATTGAAGGCATCGCGCAGGCCGTTGCCGAAGAGGTTGAATGCGATCAGCAGCAGCGCGAAATACATGGCCGGGAAGAACATGGCGTGCGGTGAGCTCGTCATGGAGGTCTGGCCCTGGCTCATCAGGGTGCCCAGGCTCGTTCCCGCAAAGTCCGCGATATTGACGATGCCGAGGTAGGTCAGGGTGGTCTCGGAACGGATGACGCCCGGGATGGTCAGCGCGCAGCTCGTGATGATAGTGCCGATAGCGTTCGGGAAGATGTGCTTGAACATCAGCCGCCAGTCGGAAGCACCGAGCGTGCGGGCTGCCATGACGAATTCCTGGCTCTTGAAACGGTAGAACTGTTTCCGGACCAGAGCCGCCATGCCGATCCAGCCTGTCAGCACGAAGGCAAAGAGGAAAGAAGGCACAACGCCCACCTTCGGCGCCAGGTGCAGCTGGAACAGGGTCGAAACGACGATGAAAGGCACTTCATACAGAATATCCGCGATACGGTCCATGATCATGTCGACCGCGCCGCCGTAATAGCCCTGGATGGCGCCGTAGACGGCACCGATCGTCAGGTTGATCACGGAGACGAGCAGCGCGAAGATGATGGAGAAGCGGGAGCCTATGCCGATGGCGCAGAACAGATCCATGCCCATGGAGTTGGTCCCCATGATGTACATGGGTTCATGACCGTTCACATAGGTATAGTAGTTGTAGTAGCATACACGGCACTGCACGGCGCCGGACTTCTGCATGCTGTAGATCCAGTTGCCGGGGTCGTTTTCCAGCCGTTTGCTGTGATAAGGGGCGCCTTCCTTGGCCGTATTGGTGGAATAGGCCGGGATGAAGTTTCCTTCCTTATCATATTTCGGCGTGCCCTTGTTGTCCGAGACCTGATACCAGACGTTCGCGCTCGTGATGTCCTTGATGTCCTTGGCTTCCACGAAGGGATAGATGACCTGGATACCGGTCTCGTCCTGCCATTTCTGGATATCCTCGAATTCCTGGAACGATAAGACACGGAAGATCATGCCCTGTTCATAGTACTTGTTGGTCTGGATCTTGTAGGTCTTTGTGATCCTTTCCTTGCCGCGGTAGAGCGATACGGTCTCCGTGGTCTCCAGGATCTTTAACAGCGGATCGTAGCCGGTCTCAATGGCAACGGCCTTCCACTGCGCCATGGCCGCCTCATTCTGCGAGGCATGCACGGCAGCGCCGTCAAAAATGCCTATCTTCTTTTCCGCGATGGAACGGATATAAGGCGGATAGTTGACGTAATACTTGTCCTGGTCCCTTACCGTATACTTTGACAGGATGGGGGACAGAAGGGAAAACAGCAGCAGGAAGAAAATGATCCAGGCACCGATCACGGACGCCCTGTTCTTTCTGAAGCGCACAAGAGCATCGGCAAAGTAGCCGCGCGCCTTGGTCTCCAGCTTCGTATCGTGAAGGGTCTCGTCCTGCTGCGCAAGTTCAAACATTTCCTTCGGAATATCTTCGTAAATATTTTTCGTTGCTTCGTTCATCATTTTTTGGACCCCATGCGGATACGAGGATCGATAAAGCCGTAGCTGATATCGACCACGATGGCAGCCACCAGACCGATCGCGGTATAGAACACGGTCAGCAGCATGAATAAAGGATAATCCCGTCCGTTGATGGAGTTCAGATAGAGCTGGCCAACACCGGGTACCGAGAAGAGTTTTTCAATAATAAGCGAGCCGCCGATGATCGAGATGAATTCCCCGAAGATGGACGGGACGATGACCACCATGCAGTTTTTCAGGGCATGCCGGACGGTAGCCTGCACCTTGGTCAGACCTTTGGTCCGCGCCAGCAGCATGAATTCGCTGGTCAGCACTTCCGTCAGCTCTGCGCGGGTGGTACGCGTAAAGCCTGCGATGACGCCCAGAGAAAGGGACAGCACCGCGGGAATCATACTGACGAACATGGGCCACGAGAACCAGTCTGTTCCCTCTTTCATCAGGAAGGGGAACCAGCCCAGCTTGAAGGCCAGGAAATACTGGATCAGGAAGGCATAAACGAAACTCGGCACCGAGATCAGTGCCATGGTGAGCGTGGAGATGGTATCATCCACCCACGTATTCTTTCGCAGGGCAGCCCATATGCCCAGCGCTATGCCTATGGGTATGCTGAGTATGATCGAATAGAAGTTCACGATCATGGTGGCCGGCAGCTTGCTCACGAAGATCGCGAACACGTCCTGACCAAAGTACAGCACGTCCGAAACACCCCAGTCACCCTTTGTGAAGACATTCTTCAGAAAGATGCCGAACTGTTCCAGATAAGGTTTATTGTATCCGAGCGCTTCTCTTCTGGCTTCAACGATCTTGGTATGCGGATCTCCCGGCGGAAGTTCGGCGGGAGGCAGCATCCTGACCAGCACGAAGCACATCAGCGTGATGATGAACAGCGTGAAGACCATGAAGATCAGACGCTTGATGACGTATTTGCCCATGTCATCCTCTCCTAATCAGTTCTTGAACGGACCGTGGCGCGCGGAAGCGCCGCAGCTCATATGCGAAAGTGCGGAGCCGGTCGCCCGGCTCCGCAGCTGCCAGCTGGTCGCTGGTAATTAATACTTCAGCTCGCCGCCCTGGGACGCCACATAGGCTTCCCACTCAGCTTCGTTGTAGTTGTACTTCATGTACTGGATACCGCCGCGGCTCATGACCGGGTTGTATTCGTCGATGACGTAGTACACCTGCTGAGACAGAAGAGCCATGGAGCCGTCCTGCAGCATGGGCAGATAGTCATAGGTGCCGAGGAACTTGGTTTCCAGAGCAGCCAGGATGTCCAGACGGGTCTCAACATCCGCACGGCCGGAACCGAAGCAGTATTCCTTGTCACCGATGGTGATGGTGGCGCCGTTCAGGGCGTCAGACCAGTTCTTGATGTTGGTGGTCAGCTCTTCGCCGTCAATGGTCAGGGTCATTTCCACGGTGGTGGCATCGAACCACTGAGCATCGTACTGATAGCTCGGGTTGACGTACAGATCGGTCAGGGAGAACGGGTTCAGCAGAGAGCCGTTCCAGCCGCCCAGAACGGTATCGGCCATGCCCTGTTTGATCTTGGTGGACCAGTCATTGCCGTAAGGAGCGGACTTCACGAATACGATCTTGCCGTCAAAGGCGGTGCCGGCCGTAACTTCGTTCATCTTCTCGTTCAGGTAGTTGATGGTCTTGGTCATGAAGTCGGAATCGGAGCTTAAGGAGTATTCGATCTGGATCGTCTGATCGCAGACGCCGTCCTTATCCTCGTCGGTGATATAGCCGAGTTCAAGAGCTTCCTTGAAGGCCTCGTTGTAGAGGGTCTTCGCGGTCTCAGGGTCATAACCGGTGATGGAATCTACAGCATCGTCAAGGCTGGCGAACTTGGTCGTGTCGACGGAATAGAAATCGCACAGAGCCTTCTTGGCCTGGTCGGTGTCGCGATAGCGGGAACCGGATTCAGGATCGTACAGATAGGAGATGCCGATGATGCCGAAGCCGCCGGAACGGGCCGGGGAAATGGTAGCCGCAAAGAGGTCTTTGTCGTAGGTGACGGCGACAGCCTTGCGGAAGTTCAGCACGGTCAGGGTCTGCAGATCGTACTTGGTGGTATCGAAGCCTTCGGAAGCTTCACGCTGTTCGATGGCTTTCTTGTGACCGTTCAGGATCAGGAAGAAAATAGTGGAGCCGGGGGTGGCGTAGCAGTAGTCGGAGCTGCGGTAGGTATCGAAGTCTTCCGACTGCAGGCCGTAGCCCATCAGCTGGCCCTTCAGGAACATCAGCTTGCGGGTGGCAGCTTCTTCCACGACCTGGGTATCGATCGCGGTGGTCTGATACATGGTGTAGGTCTCACCGTCTTCCGGATCGACATAGGTGTGCTTGCCGTCAGTCCAGCCGTACCAGTTTTCGTTCCTTTCGAAACGCATGTGCTTGTCAGCCTGGTAGTCGGTCATGACGTAAGGGCCGTAGGAGACGGAGGTCTCAAGGCTGGTGCAGTAGGTGTTGGTCCAGACGCCTTCCTTTTCGGTCAGGCACTTGTCGTACAGGTCGACCTTGACGATCCAGTTGCCGGACAGGTTGTACAGAAGGTTGAAGCCCGCAAGGGACTTGCCGAACACGAGGGTGATCTCATAGTCGCCGGTCTTGTAGCAGCCGACGGTCTTGTCATAGTCAAGGCCGGTGGCATATTCGCCGGTGATGGTGTACAGTTCATCAGGGGACATAGACTCATATTCGGCGCCAGCGCCAAGATAAGAATCGTACAGTTCCTTGCCGCTGAACGCGTCGTCAACGTTCTCGCCGTAAACGGTCTCGTCCAGAACGGAGACGTACTGAGGCAGGCTGTTGCCGTCAGCATCGGTATAGCTGGCATCGGAATTCCAGAAATCGTAAGCGTCAACATACAGGTCTTCGACCTTGCCGCCCTTTTCCAGGAACTCAGTGGTCGTGACGCCGATCGCGGTGTATTCCTTCTGGCCCTGCAGGGCGAAGTTCTCGGCACCAGCGATGCACAGGTCACCCGCATAGTAGTCGGTGGCGCGGTAGTTGAGGAGCTTCGGATCAAGCAGACGCTTCATGGATTCCACGTAGGTGTCCGCGTTGATCGCGGTGCCGTCGGACCATTTCGCATCCTTGTTCAGGGCGATCTTGTAGGCATAGCCTTCGGTCGCATCGGCAGGGATGTTGAATTCGGGACGGGCAGCCTTGACATCGGCGGTCACATCGACGGGCATCTCAGCAGCCATTTCCGGAACGATGACATAGCCTTCGAAGGGTTCCTTGCCTTCCAGCGGATGAGATTCATCGTTGAAGAAGAAGGAATAAAGACCCATGTACAGGAAATCGGTCGGATAGGACTCGTCCGTGGTCTGATAGGTGTGAGGGTTCCAGTTCGTGGACAGCGTGGTTACAGAATCCTTGTACACGTAATCCGCGGGCTTTTCCGGCTCGGGAGCTTCCGTGGTCGCCGGTTCGGTTGCGGCCGGAGTAGACTCAACGGGAGCCTTGGTTGTGGTCTCTTGCTTGGTGGGCGCAGCCGTGCTCTGTTCAGGCTGTCCGCCGCAGGCGGCCAGAGAAAGAGCCATGGCCAGTGCGCACACAAGTGCCAACAGTTTCTTCATACAGTTTCCTCCTTAGTTTGTTTTGGCGCCGGCGCCGGGAAGATGCCTGCGCCAGTTACTCCATTAATTCGGGTATTTTATTCTATATTTTTTTTAAAAAAAATGCAAGTATGATTTATTCAGATTTCCAATTCTTTTTATAACAGTAAATCCCCAAAGCCCTGCATATTATTCTTTTTTCTTTAATATTCTTCGGAACGGGGAAGATGTCCCCGGGCAGCGCGCTTGTTTCCGAAGCTAAAGCATGCGGCGGAGCGCTTTCCCTTGCAATTTTTCCGCCTTCCCGCTACAATGGATGCGGCGCGGGATCATTGATTTCTCGCACAGGAGGCAGGTCAATATGGAGAGAAAACATTTATCCCCCGGGAAAAAGGTCCTTCGCGGCGTCCTGTGGGCGCTGCTTGCTCTGGTCCTGATCGCGGCAGGCTATGTTGCCTACGTGTTTATTGCCTATCACCGGATCGGGGATCAGCCACTCTCTGCCGAAAACGCGGCGGGGAATAACGCCGTCACCGCTTCGGTCCCCCGGAACACCGAGCTGACCGTGACCAGCTGGAATATCGGCTTCGGTGCCTACGAATCGGACTATGGCTTCTTTATGGACGGCGGGCACGAATCCTGGGCCTGGTCGAAAGATAGGCTTAACACAAACCTGAATGAGATCGGCAGACTGCTGGCATCGCAGAACAGCAATTTCTACCTGATCCAGGAAGTGGATATGGATGCCACCCGCAGCTATCACGTTGACGAGCGGGAAGTTCTGGCCTCCGCGCTGCCGTCCCTCGGCTATACCTGGGCGCAGAACTATGATTCGCCCTTCCTCTTCTATCCTTTCTATCAGCCTCACGGGGCGTCAAAGTCCTGCCTGATGACCTTCTCGCGGGCTAAGATCACGGAAGGCATGCGTGTGGAGCTTCCTGTTGAGAGCGGCTTTACCAAGCTTCTTGATCTTGACCGCTGCTACTCGCGGCAGTATATCCCGGTCGAAAACGGAAAAACTCTTGTCCTTTACAACCTGCATCTGTCCGCCTATACTTCGGACGGGACCATCGCGACCGAGCAGCTGAATCTCCTGCTTGCCGATATGCAGACTGAGTATGAGAAAGGCAATTACTGCATAGCCGGCGGCGATTTCAACAAGGATCTGCTGGGCAATTCCAAAGAGATCTTCCATGTGGAAGCTGCGGATTACAACTGGGGCCAGCCGATTCCCGAAGGCACATTTGACAAGGTCAATATCTCCCTTGTTGCGCCCTTTGATGCGGCCTCTCCCGTACCCAGCTGCCGCAACGCCGACTCCGCCTACCACGAGGGGCAGTATGTGCTCACCGTGGACGGCTTTCTGGTTTCGGACAATGTGAACGTCGTGAGCGCCGGCGTGGTCGATACCGGCTTTGCCTATTCCGACCACAATCCGGTGGAAATGTGCTTTATTCTGGAATAATCATAAGATCATCGGATCTTCCCCCGGCGGGGCGGGGCCTGACGTGCCGCGCCGGATGAGAGACACTTGTACAGGAGCTGAATCATTATGAAAGAAGTTTTTCTGCAGGCGCTGTCTTCGGTCAGCGTGATCCTGCTGCTCACCGTGACCGGATACCTCCTCGGTGTGAAGGGCCTGATGGACAAGAGATCCAAAGCCTTCATCAGCAAGCTGCTGATGAGCCTGCTTGTTCCCTTCAACTGCATCAATGGCATCATTACCAATCTGACGCGTGAAACGATCAGCCAGTACGGTATATATCTGCTGATCTCGCTCGCAGCCATGGCGCTCAGCAACCTTCTTGCGCTTTTGGTCTGCAAACTGTTCCGCATCCCCAAAAAAAGGACCGGCCTCTTCATTCACATGGGGGCGAACTCCAACGCGATCTTTATCGGACTCGCGATCTGCCGGGAGCTTTTCGGTGATGCCTGCGCGCCTTTCGTGATGGTCTTCTATGTGCTGAACTCCTTCTCCATCTGGCTGATCAGTGTGATCGCCGTCCGCTGGTCCTTTGATTACGAACGGGAACGCTTCGGCAAGCTTCTGCTCAAGGTCCTCCTCTCTCCGCCCGTGATCGGTGTATCCATCGGCCTTGTTCTGGTCCTGCTGGATATTCAGCTGCCCACCTTTGCCTCCAGCTTCATCCGCCATCTCAGCAGCATGGTCACGCCGCTCGCCATCATGATGACGGGCTTCATCATTTATGAGCTCGGCCTGAAGTCGCTGGTCATGGACAAGTCCACGGCGCTGCTCCTGCTCATGCGCTTCGTTCTGGCACCGGGCATTTTCTTCGTCATTTTCAAGATCCTCGGTATGGAAGGGCTCGGCCCGCAGACGACCATGATCGTTGCCGCGATGCCTGCTCCGACCATGGCCGTAGTGCTCGGCTCACAATACGGCGGAGAAGAAGGCGAGAAATTCGCCTCCCAGGGCGTCGTCTGGACCACCCTCGCCATGTTCATCGTCACCCCGCTCCTGCGCGTGCTGATCGCGTAAGCCGGCCTCCGTCAGTTCTGCTGGCGCCTTTTCCTGGGAGAGACTTATCTAATGAATATGCTCAATAAAGAAGATTATGAAGAGCCGCGCTGCCTTCTGGATATGGACCGCAGCGCAGACCGTCCCGCCTTCAGCGTTCCGCTTGGCCGCGTTATTGAAAAGCTGGACGAATACCTGGGCAGAAACGACTGGCCCGGTGCCGAGAGGCATCTGAAATACTGGCTTGCCGAAGCAAAGGCAGGCAGAGACAGGCGCGGCGAGCTGGCTATCCGCAATGAGATGATGGGCTACTACCGCAAATCCTCCCGCGAGGAACAGGCCCGTGAGGCCATGAGCGAGGCCCTGCGTCTTCTGGATGAGCTCGGCATGACGGAAAACATCATCGCCGGGACTACCTATGTGAATGCCGCGACCGTCTGCAAGAGCTTCGGTCATGCGGATGAAGCCCTGCCCTGGTTTGAAAAGGCCCGTGCCCTCTATGAAAAGGAGCTTCCGGAAAGCGACGGGCGCCTGGGCGGACTGTACAACAACATGGCCCTTGCCCTGGCCGACCTTAAGCGTTACCCCGAGGCAGAATCTTACTACCGGAAGGCGCTCGAAACCATGAAAAAAGTTCCCGGCAGCGAACTGGAACAGGCCATCACCTGGCTGAACCTGGCCGATCTGATCTACGAGCAGGACGAAAATGCCGATGTGAATGAAATGCTGGAAACGGCGGAAGCGCTCCTCAAGACCGAGAGCCTGCCGCGGAACGGCTACTATGCCTTCGTCTGCAAAAGCTGCGCGCCGGGCTTTGATTTTTACGGATGGTTCATGACAGCAAAGGAGCTGCGGGAAGCCGCAGAAAAGATCTATGCAGGGACTTGAACTGGCAAGAAGATATTATGAAGAATACGGCGCTCCCATGCTGCATGAGCAGTTCCCGGAGATCGAAGGACTGATCGCCGCAGGTCTCTGCGGAAGCGGGAGCGAATGCCTGGGCTTCGACGATGAGGTCTCGCAGGACCACGATTTTGAAGCGGGCTTCTGCCTCTTTCTGCCCGGCGAGGACGTGATCGACCGCCAGACCGCCTTCCGGCTGGAGCGCGCCTACGCAAAGCTCCCGAAGGAGTTCATGGGTGTGAAAAAAAGCCTCATCTCTCCTGCCGGCGGAAGCCGCCACGGCGTGATCCGGATGAATGAGTTCTTCCTGGCAAAGACCGGAAATGCCGAGGGGATCCTGCGCGGCTATGGCTGGTTCCGCGTGCCTGAGCAAAGCCTTCTGGAAGCAGTAAACGGTCAGATCTGGCGGGATGATTCCGGCGTCTTCAGCGCCAGGCGGGAAGCCCTCCGCCGGATGCCGGAGGACGTGCGCCTGAAGAAGCTTACCGGTGAGCTCGCCACCATGGCACAGGCAGGCCAGTACAATTATCTGCGCTGCCTGGACCACGGCGAGGAAGGCGCGGCGCAGCTTTCCGCGATCAGCTTCGCGCAGGCGGCGATCCATGTGGTTTTTCTTCTGAACCGCAGATTCATGCCCTATTACAAGTGGCAGTTCCGCGCCATGCGGAGCCTTCCGAAGCTCTCTGGCCTTGAGAGCGCCCTCGCCGGTCTCATCGGCGGCGGCAGCGGCGCCGGCGAGATGATGGAAAAATATGCCACGATCGAAAACATCGCCTCCGCCGTGATCGAAGAACTGCAGGAGCAGAGTATCAGCGAAGCCGTCTGTGGCGATTTGTCGAAGCATGCAAATTCGGTCAACGATCACGTGGCCGATCCCGCTCTGCGGAACGAGGACATTTTTTTCGGAGCAGGGTGACGAGCACAGCAAAAAAAAGCCGGGCAGCCGGACGAAACCTTTCTCAGAGGCGAAAAAGCCTCTTCGAAAGCTTTGTCGGGCCTGCCCGGCTTTTCTGTAGTTTTCTTACTCAAACTGATCCATGAAGGCGTTCAGTTTTTCGATCATCACGCGTTCCTTCTCGTCGGCATCGGCCTTGTCTTTGCCGCAGATACCGCAGTAGAGCTTGATCTTCGGTTCGGTGCCGGAAGGCCGCACACACACCCAGGCGTCGTCCGTCAGCTCAAAGTACAGCACGTTCGAGGTAGGCAGGGTGGTCACGCCCTTTTCGCCCGTCAGGAAGTTCTGCGTGGTATGCTCCTGATAATCGCGCAGACCGATGACCGGCAGTCCGCCCATTTCCTTCGGCGCATCCTCTCTCAGCATCTTCATGATGCCCTTGATCTTCGCCGCGCCTTCCAGGCCCTTGAAGGTCCGGGAGATGTTGATATCGCGGTAGTAACCGACCTCCTTGTACAGATCCTGCAGCACATCCCACAAGGTCTTGCCTAACGTCTTATAATAGCAGGCCGCTTCCGCAAGCGCCGTCACCGCCATGATGCCGTCCTTGTCGCGGGCGTAGGTGCCCACCAGGCAGCCATAGCTTTCTTCAAAACCGAAGAGGAAGTCCATGGAGGCGGTCTCCTCCAGTTCGCGCATCTTGCCGCAGATGTGCTTGAAGCCGGTCAGGGTCTCGTAATAGTTCACCCCGTATTTGCGCGTAATAGCGCCGGTCATATTCGTGGAGACGATGGTGGAAATGACGGTGCTGTCGGGACGGAGGCCGCGGATCTCCTTTGCGCTCTCGATCTCATAATTGGCCAGCAGGACGCCCATCATGTTGCCGGTCAGGCGCTGCAGATTGCCCTCGGCATCTCTTACATAAGAGCCGATGCGGTCCGCATCCGGGTCGTTCGCAAGCACAAGGTCCGCTCCGACCTTTTCGCCCAGTTCAAGCGCCATCTTCATAGCCTTCGCATCTTCCGGATTCGGATAGCCGACGGTCGGGAACTCGCCGTCCGGTTCGGACTGTTCGGGCACCGCATACGCGGTAAAGCCCAGTTCCTTCAGCATATGCATGGTGGGCACGAAGCCGGTGCCGTGCAGCGGCGTATAGGCGACCGTGATGGTCTTTGCTTCCTTCGCGATCACGTCAGGGCGCTTGATCCACTGCTTGACGTTCTCGTAATAGCGTTCGTCCAGGTCGCTGCCGATATAGCGATACAGTCCCGCAGCCATGGCGTCCTGACGGCTCATGGTCTTCGGCTCGGCATAGTCGGTGATCTTGTTGACCTCGGCGATGATCAGTTCATCGTCCGGGACGGTCACCTGCGCGCCGTCCTGCCAGTAGAGCTTGTAGCCGTTATATTCCGGCGGGTTGTGGCTGGCGGTGATGTTGACGCCCGCGGTGCAGCCCAGGTCACGCACGGCAAAACTCAGCATGGGCGTGGGGTGCAGCACCGGGAAGATATAGACCGGGATCCCGTTCGCGCAGAAGCAGCGAGCGGTCTCATCGGCAAATTCGGGAGACATGCGGCGGCTGTCATAGGAAATGGCGACCCCCTTCTTCTCCGTACCTTTCTGCAGAATGTAGTTGGCGATGCCCTGCGTGGCCTTGCGGACCGTATAGACATTCATCCGGTTCGTGCCGGCGCCGATCACGCCGCGCAGACCGCCGGTGCCGAATTCCAGATCGCCGGTAAAGCGTTCCGCGATCGCCTGCGGATCGTCCTTGATCGCACGCAGTTCTTCCTTAGTCGCCTCGTCGAATGCCGGGCTCGTCAGCCAGTATTCATAGCGTTCCTGTACCGTCATATTGTTCCTCATTTCCGCGGATGCCCGCATAATTTATAATTGGATCTCCAGCCATTTGCCTTGCTTGACACGGCGGGAGCTTAGGATCAGTCTCATGCTCTGGTCGATCAGGATGCCCAGCCAGGCGCCGTAGAGCCCAAGGCCTGCGGTATAGCTGAGCAGGTACCCGCCCACCGGACGGATGATGCCGATGGCGATCAGAGAGATCACAGCCGTATATCTGGTATCGCCTGCCCCGCGCAGACAGCCCGAGCAGATGACCTGCGCCGTCTGCATATAGGTGATGACCGCCATGATGATCAGGCAGACGCTCCCCATTTCAATGACCTCGGGCGTATCCGTATACAGCCGCATGAGCGGATAGCGGAGCGTGATGAAAAAGACGCTTAAGAGAAACGCGACCACGGCCACCACTCTCCGGCCGATGCCGCAGTACATATACGCAAGGTCCGGGCGCTTCGCGCCGAGGCTCTGCCCTGCCAGCGATGTGGCCGCCACCTGAAAGCCGTCGCCGAAGCAGAACGACAGCGTCATCATGTTGGTGCCGATGATATGCGCCGCGTAGGAAAGCGGATCCAGCTTCGCGACGATCAGGTTGAAGGTAAAGAAGCCGACGCGCATGACGAGCTGTTCCGCAAGGGCGCTGACGCTCACCTTGAGGACCGGCTGCAGCACCGTCAGGGAAGGCTTCCAGCCGCCCTCCACATAAATATTCAGGTAATGCTTTCTGATCAGCAGCCGTATCACCGAAATCGAGAAGGCGGCGACGGCGCCCATGAGCGTGGCAATGGCCGCGCCCCGGATCTCCAGCCGCGGGAACGGCCCGATCCCGTTGATCAGAAGATAGTTGAAGACGATATTGACCAGGTTGCCGATCAGGTTCGTGGTCATGGAGATCCTGGTATTGCCACTGCCCTTCTGCGCCGCGTTGATCACGATATTCATGCCCTGAAAGATCAGGCTGATGCAGATGATCCGGAAATAGATCACAGCGTCATCGATATATGAATCGTGCGCGCCGGCAAAGCGCAGGAACGGTTCGGCAAAGCGGCGGCCGAGGGCCGTCAGCACGAGGATCATGACAAGGCCCAGCAAAAGCGCGTTTCTCAGCACCCTGTTTGCCCCCTCGCGGTCCTCCTGCCCCTTTCTGCGCGCCGCCACGGCAGTCACACCGGTGCTCAGCGCAAAGATAAAGCAGAGAATGACGAAACGAGGCTGCTGGGTGATGCCTACGGCATCGATCGCCAGATCGCCCAGGCTGCTCACCATGATGGTATCCACGATCCCGACCAGAGCGATCAGCACGGATTCGATCACCGATGGCCCGGCGAGCTTCAGGAAACGCTTGTATAAGTCCCTTGCGGGAGGGATCTCTCCGGCCGGCTCCCGGCCCTCCAGGAGGGCCTCGCTGCCCAGAAAGCGTCTGATCGTTTCCTTAAAGCTCATCTCCTGCAATTTCCTCTCTCTGCCGCAGGGGCATACATGGTCATTATAACCGTTTCTCCCTCCGCACGCAAGATAAAAATCGGGGAGTCCCTTTTAGGGAAGCATAAAAAACCGCCGCCCGAAGGCAGCGGCTTTGGTTCGCCGTAAGACGTTTCTTTTTCTCACTGTTTCACGCCTTTGCGTTTTACTGGCCACTCTGCACCGTCAGATCAGCCCCGCTGAAGTACTTGCCGAACACTGTCCAGATATCCGCCGTTTCCATCCCCAGCCGCCAGGCCGCAAGACCTGCCATTTTTGAGGAACGGACTGCGGAAAGTCTGGCAGCCATGGATTCCGCATCTTCGATCCAGACTCTGGCCTTGATGCCGTCCATGGTGAATTCCGCATATTTCTGCCCCAGTTTTGCGTCCCAGACGGGCGCAGCACCGTATACGCTCAGAATGTCCTCTGTTGCGTTCATGTTCAGCAGGCTGCTGTCTGGATTGGATCCGGTTCCTTTCCAGAGCCTGGTGAAGAACGGAACGCCCAGGATGACCTTCTTTGCGGGGACCTGAGCCAGCGTTTTCTCAACGCCTGCCGTAACAAAGTCAAGCGAGGCGGAAGAACCGGCTTCGGATCCCTGGTAATGCTCGTCATATCCCATGATGATCAGGTAGTCCGCAAAGATTCCCTGCTCTGTGCGGTCATAGTGAGCCGTCCAGGGTGACGGAACGTAGTTATCGACCGACAGCACCAGACCTCTCTCATGGCAGGCCAGAGACAGTTCCCGGATAAACTGCACGAATCCCCTTCCCGCGTCTGAAGGGAGACCCTCGATATCCACATTGAGTCCGTCTGCGCCGACCGCCGTGACGGCATCCACCAGTCCGCGCACCAGCTTCGTACGCTTTGTGGTCTCATTCATCACTGCTTTCAGCGCGTCCCCGTAGATCTCGTTATCCATATTATTGGCCAGCGCCCATACCTGAAGTCCGCGCGCGTGCGCCTCTTCCACATAGGCTGCGGAGGATGCGTTGTCAAAGCTGCCTTCCCCGTCGATCAGGAAAAACCACGTCGGCGATACGACCGTAACCCCCTGTGTTCTCGCCATCAGTTCCCCCAGTTTTCCGTTGTCGACATCCCGGTAGGCGATCTGATGCCAGACCAGACAAATGTCCTGACGGGTAGAAACCATTTCGTAAGCCGGCGCCTGATAAACATGGTCGAGGATCTGTCTGCCTGCCGTCAGACGGCCTGTTTTGGCAATATAGCCTTCTATGCCGTCCTCTGTGCAGACGTAATACCATTTTGACTGTTCTTTCAGAAGGTGGACCTTCTCCCCCGCCGTGATGGTCTTCATGATGGGGCTGGAGACCCTTGCTTCCTGTCTGACGGCATTCTCCTCTTCTGCTGTCAGGATCGTCTGCTCGCCGAAATCCGTCCGGATGACGAGCCGGTCCGGTTCCGAGTACAGCTTCCAGTACATATCTGTATACTGACCGACGTAGTCCATCAGCACGTAAAGTGCACCTTTGCGTTCCCGGATGACCGCTTTCCCGTTCATCATTGTCTTAGTGTCTGCCCTCAGCGTTTCTCCGGGCAGGGTATAGAGCAGCAGTTTTTCGGTTTCATCCAGATAAAACCGTGCGTTGACCGTTAATAAATAGGATGCAGAGAGGTAAACGGCTCCTTCCTCGACAAAAGCGTCTTCATGAGAAAGGACGTTATTGGTAATCACGGCAAGAGAGCCGGATCCAGAGGCAAAATACTGGTCCAGATCGGCTTTGGCTTTGCTTGGCCTTGCTTCCGTAATGACAAAGACAGCCAGCAAAACAGCCACTACGGCAAGGACAGGCCATACAGGAACTTTTTGAGGGATTTTCTTGCGTGAGACCATCTTTTCTTCTCAACCTCCGCGGAAAGTATAGCATTTCCGGGCAGGCTTGTAAAGAAATCCGGCCTGATTTCAGCTTCTTTTCCGGCAGTTTTGTTCCGTCATGTTCTGCAGAAGGGTATTACGGGCCGGCTTTCTCCGGAAAGGTTTTCCGGTTATTCCTGCTGCCGTCTCGGAAGCTGCTGACATATCACCGCATGAAGCCGTTGCTTTTCCCGCGGTCTTTCCTTGCTGAACCATCTTCAGCCTACCGCGTGAGGGCAGCTTTGTCATGGCACAAGGGCACGTTTTTTGCTGCGTTTTGTTGCCTTTGTTGCACAGATGCGGCAAAACAAGGACAGTCATTCCGTCTTCATCGGCTGCGTCTTTCCTCTGCGTACGAAAAAGACCCCGGAAAAACCGGGGTCTCTTCGCAAAGTTTTTTGCCTCAGGCATCAACTTCAATGATCTGTTTCTTGTTGTAGGAACCGCATGCCTTGCAGACTTGGTGAGGTACCATCAACGCACCGCATTTGCTGCACTTGACCAATGTAGGATTGCTCATCTTCCAGTTTGCTCTGCGGCTGTCTCTTCTTGCCTTAGAGGACTTATTCTTGGGA
>CADCPP010000142.1 GCA_902803355.1 uncultured Lachnospiraceae bacterium
CAGTCCGTTGATGATCTTGAGGATCGTGGATTTTCCGGCGCCGTTTTCGCCGATGAGTCCCACGTGTTCGCCGCGTTTGATGTCGGCCGAAAGATCGTTAAACAGGACCTGGCTTCCGAACTGTTTGGAAAGGCCGCGGATCTCCAGCACGTCTCCGCCGCTGATCTCATGCGGCTCCAGACTAAAATGCATGGCGTCCCTGATCTCTTTCGGCTTTTCCAGGCGCTCGATCTTATCCAGCATTTTTTCGCGGCTCTCGGCGCGCTTGATGGATTTTTCACGGTTGAACGATTTTAATTTGGCAATGACTTCTTCCTGATGGCGGATCTCCTGCTGCTGATTCTTCCACGCCTGCAGCTTTGCCGCGCGCAGCTGCTGCTTCTTTTCTGCGTAAGCACTGTAATTGCCCGTAAACATGCTGACCGTGCCGTTTTCGACCTCGATCACCTTCGTCACGACGCGGTCAAGAAAGTAACGGTCGTGTGAGACCACGATCACGGCCCCGGGATAATCCTTCAGATAGCCCTCGAGCCAGGCGACAGAGGCAATGTCCAGATGATTGGTCGGCTCATCAAGCAGGATGAGATCGGGGCGGGAGAGCAGCAGGCGGCCAAGCGCGACACGTGTCTTTTCCCCGCCGGACAGGACGCCGGCAGGGCGTCTTGCCTCCTCTTCGGAAAAGCCGAGCCCTTTGATGATCCCGGTGATCTCGCTCTTTAAAGCATAGCCGTTTGCGGCTTCAAATTCATGCAGGGTGCGGCTGTAACGCTCCATGGCAAGATCCAGTTCCTCACCGGAGAGCGTTTTCATTTGCTGCTCCAATGTGCGCAGCGACTCTTCCATGGCAAAAACTTCGGCCTTTGCGGAAGCGATCTCTTCATAAATGCTGCGGTCCGTTTCCAGGCCCTGATGCTGCGTGAGGTAGCCCATGGTCCTGCCTTTGGTGAAGATGACTTCGCCTTCATCCGGGGCAAGCTGACCGGTAATAAGATTCAGCAGCGTAGATTTCCCCGCGCCGTTAATCCCGACGACCGCGGCTTTTTCTTTTTCTTCAATATGGAAATAACCGCCCGAAAGAACGGGGGCGGCAACAAAGGTCTTTTTCAGTCCGCGGCAGGCGAGCAGCATAGGGTCCTCCTTGGCTTCAACGCTGTCACTATAAGGGAAAGTGCGGAAAAAAGCAAGATACAGAGGGCAGAAATCCATATTGTCAAAGTCTTGACAAAGTATTGCCGCCGTCCTATAATCAGCCTATCGAAGAAAGGATGGCATGGAAATGGAGAAACGCGCGATATCGCAGGCAGTGATCAAGCGGCTTCCGCGCTATATGCGATACTTGACTGAACTTCGTGCGCAGGGCATCGAGAGGATCTCTTCGAAGGAGCTTTCGGAGCAGATGAAGGTCACCGCCTCGCAGATCCGGCAGGACCTGAACCTGTTCGGCGGCTTCGGCCAGCAGGGCTACGGCTACAATGTCAGCAACCTGATCCACGAGATCGGCAATATTCTGGGCCTTGACCAGTCGCATGACATCATTGTGATCGGCGCAGGGAACCTGGGCAGAGCGCTCGCAGGCTATGAGAATTTTGAAAACCGGGGGCTGTATATCCGCGCCTTGTTTGATATTGCGCCGGAAAAGACGGTGAAGGATGTGCGCGGTCTGCCGGTGTACTCCATGACCGAACTGCCGGAATATCTGAAAAACAACCGCGTCGATATTGCCGTACTGACCATTCCGAAGACGGCTGCGCTGTCTGTGGCACAGATCCTGTACAACGGCGGCGTGCGTGGTTTCTGGAACTTTGCGCATCTGGATCTTGCGCTGCCGGACGATGCCTACGTGGAAAATGTCCACCTTTCCGACAGCCTGATGCAGCTGACTTACCGGCTGAAGCATCAGTAGACCTTATTCCGGACAGGGAATATGATGGCGCAGCCGGAGGCTGCGAATCAGAGCGCAAAAGAGCGAAAAGGTGAGTTATGAGATATTTACAGCGCATTCATATGAATGTGTATCTGAATGAGATACGGGCCAATCTGAAGGCTGTGACGGAGCGTCTTGCTCCGGAAACGAAGCTCTGCATGGTCATGAAGGCCGACGGCTACGGCTACGGCGCCGAAGAGGTGGCGAAGGCCGTGGAAGACCTGGCGGATTTCTACGCGGTCTCGACCTCTTTTGAGGCCATGCAGCTGCGTGCCGCCGGTTTAACAAAGCCCATCCTGATCCTCGGCTATACCTGGCCGGAGGATTATGAGGAAATGATCCGCATGGATGTGCGGCTCAATATCTTCCGTGAGGACGACGCCCTGCTTCTCAGCTCCGTTGCCAAAGGCATGGGCAAGAAGGCGAAGATCCACTTTTCCGTGGATACCGGGATGAGCCGCCTGGGCTTTTCCGTCAGTGACGAATCGGCAGAGGCGATGCTGCGCATCAGCCGCCTGCCCGGGATCGAGACAGAAGGCATCTTTACCCATTTTGCCAAGGCCGACGATCCGGATCTTACGGACGCCTACCGGCAGTTTATTCTGTTTCAGAACTTTGTTCAGGAACTGCGGGGAAAAGGCCTGAACATCCCGATCTGCCATGCGGCAAACAGCGCGGCGTCTCTGGTCATGCCGGAAACGGCGCTGGATATGGTGCGCCTCGGTATCGTCGCCTACGGCTTTTATCCCTCTGATGAGATGGAGCGGCCGGTCGATCTGCATCGCACAATGGAGCTGAAGAGCCATGTCAGCTGCATTCGCGATATCCCTCCCGGGACGGGGATCAGCTACGGATACACTTACGTAGCCCCTTTGCCACGGCGGATCGCGACCATTCCGGTGGGGTATGCGGACGGTTATAGCCGTGCCCTGTCCGACAAGGGCGAGGTGCTGATCCGCGGAAAGCGCGCGCCGGTGCGCGGCCGGGTCTGCATGGACCAGATGATGGTGGATATTAGCGGCATGCCCGGAGTGACAGTGGGAGATGAGGTGACCCTGATCGGCATTGACGGCGATGAGGAGATCACGGTGCAGGAGCTGCAGGAAAAGAGCGGCGTGCTCTCGTATGAGATCATCTGCGGGCTGTCAAGAAGGCGTGTGCCGAAGGTCTATATCCGCGGAAAGAACAATGACGAAGAAGAATAATAATTTATAAAAGGAGACCGATCATGTCAGGACATTCCAAATTTTCAAACATCAAGCATAAAAAAGAGAAAAATGATGCCGCGAAAGGCAAGATCTTTACCCGCTTCGGCCGCGAGATCGCGGTAGCCGTGAAAGAGGGCGGCCCCGATCCGAACAACAACAGCAAGCTGGCCACGCTGATCGCGAAGGCGAAGGCCAACAACATGCCGAACGATACCATCGACCGCTCGATCAAGAAGGCGGCAGGCGAGGGCAATACCGCCCAGTATGTGCGCGCAACCTACGAAGGCTATGGCCCGAAGGGGACCGCGATCATCGTCGAGACGCTGACGGACAACAAGAACCGTACCGCCTCGAACGTGCGCAACGCCTTTACCAAGGGCCAGGGCAGTGTCGGCACCCAGGGCTGCGTATCCTTCATGTTCGATGAGAAGGGCCTGATCGTGATCGATAAGGAAGACCTGGAGATGGAGGCTGACGACCTGATGATGCTGGCGATCGATGCCGGCGCGGAGGACTTCAGCGACGAAGAGGAGACCTACGAGATCATCACGGCTCCGGAAGATTTTGACGCCGTTCTGGAAGAGATCCAGAAGAACAAACTGCCCATCGTGTCCGCGGACGTGACCATGATCCCCCAGACCTGGGTGCAGCTGACCGACGAAGCCGATATCAAGAACATCACCCGCATCCTGGACTTCCTGGATGAGGATGACGACGTGCAGAATGTCTACCACAACTGGGATGAATAAGGATCCGGATCGCTAAGACAAAAAAGCGAAAAGAATAAAGAATTGCATGAAAAAAGAGGGATGCGGGCGCTGTTTTCAGCCTGCATCCCTCTTGAATCGTAAACGGGGAATTATTCTCCGATCAGTTCGTCGTACATTTCTTCGTAGATCTTCGCTGAGGCGGCCCAGGAGAAATCCTGCGCCATGGCGCGGCGCTGCAGCTTCGCAAAGCCTTTGCGGTTCTCATAGAAGGTCTTGAGCGCGTAGCGCAGGATCTCAAGCAGAACGGCGCTGTCATAGAAGAGGAAGGAGAAACCGGTCCCTTCACCGGTGAACTCATTGTACGGAAGGACCGTATCCTTCAGACCGCCGGTCTCACGCACGATCGGCAGGCTGCCGTAGCGAAGGGCGATCAGCTGAGAAAGGCCGCAGGGCTCAAAACGCGACGGCATCAGGAAGGCGTCGGTAGCGGCATAGATCTGGTGGGAGAGCTCTTCGGAATAGGTGAAGTTTGCGCTTAAACGACCGGGGTAGGTCTGCGAAGCGGAACGGAAGACGTTCTCATAATGCGGGTCGCCGGTACCGAGCACTACCAGCTGCACGCGGCTTGCCATCAGCTCCGGCATGACGCGGGCGATCAGTTCCATGCCTTTCTGCTCGGTCAGGCGGGAGACGATGCCGATCATCATGACATCCGCGTCCTCTTCCAGGCCGAGGCGGCGCTGCAGAGCGAGCTTGTTTTTCTTCTTGCCGGAAATGATGGTGCGTGCGGTATAGTTCTGCGGGATCAGTTCATCGGATGCGGGATCGAAGATCTTGTCATCGATGCCGTTCACGATGCCGCGGAACTGCGCCCAGCGGGCGCGGAAGATCCCGTCAAGCCCTTCGCCGTAGTCCGGCGTCTTGATCTCTTCAGCATAGGTCTCGCTGACCGTGGTGATCTTATCGGCATAGACCAGTCCGCCCTTTAACATGTTGCCGTCCTCATAGGTGAGGAGCTTGTCGATGGTGAAGAGCTCCATGGGCAGGCCTGAGATCCTGCTCATCTCTTTTGCATTGTACACGCCCTGGAACTTCAGATTGTGCACCGTCATGATGGACTTGATGCCCTGATAGAAAGGGTCGCCGGCAAATTCGGTCTTCAGATAGACCGGAATGAGTCCGGTGTGCCAGTCATTGCAGTGGATGATGTCGGGTCGAAAGCCCAGAGAAGGCAGAACGCTTAACACGGCCTTGCAGAAAAAGCAGAATTTTTCAATATCATAGTAATAATCGGTGTAGGGATAGCTGCCGCCGAAATACTCTTCATTGTCGATAAAATCGTAAATGACACCGTTGTAAACCAGCTCTTTGACGCCGATGTAGCGGTCGCGGCCGTTGAAGAAGGACTGGAAATAGCAGACGGTCTGCATCTGGCTGCGGTATTTTTCCGGGATGATGGTATAAGCCGGGATCATCACGCGGACTTCATACTTTTCCGCATCCAGTGCGCCGGGCAGGGCACCGATCACATCGGCCAGACCGCCGGTCTTGATGAAGGGAACGCATTCGGATGCGGTAAACAGGATCTTTTTCATAACATAAAAACCCCCTTTGGATTAGCTCTATCATACTATAAATACAGGCGCGCCGCAAGGACTTTCGGCTTCGGCACAGCTTCATGCGTCTTATCTTGGGCCTTGACTTTTCCGCTGCATAATTTATAATAATTTTATAAATTGCGCGGTTCTCCCAGGGAGGAGATCATAAAAGTGAGGAAAAGATCATGAAGAAAGGGAAACGCTTGTTTGCGCTGCTTCTGGCAGCAGTCATGGTACTTGGCCTTGCCGGCTGCGGTGCGGAAAAACCGCAGACATCGGAAGAGGCCGTAACAACAACAGCGCCGTTGAGCACGGAGGCGGAGGCGCCGGCAGCGACCGAAACACCGGCTCCTACCGAAACCGAAGCGGATTATACGGAAGAATTCCCGCCGATCGAGGAAGGATGCAACCAGCTGGTGCTCTACTGGCATTCAGACAAGACGGTGGACATCAAGACCTCCGACGTCTGGATCTGGTGGGGTGACGTGGCCGGAAAAGGCTACACTTTCCTGCCCTGCGCCTACGGTTTTAAATGCGTAGTCAACGTACCGGAGGATGTTTCCGAAGTAGGCTTCATCGTCCGTACGGGCTGCTCCGATCCGGGAGGATCGAGCTGGGGCAGTGCCACGAAGGATTTTGATGCGGACCGCTTTGCCGTGATCACGGGAAAAGAGACCCATATCTATCTGGTCTCCGGAGACGGCGCGCAGTATATCAGTGAGGATGGCGGAAAAACCTTGGATCAGATCAGAATTTTTACTCAGGCAGGCATCGTCGGGACAAATGAGATCCGTTATACGGTATCTCCGGCGGTACGGATCAGCGACCTTTCCCAGCTGAAGCTTACGCAGGAAGGCAAGGAGATCGCCATCGAGAAACTGAGCACCCTGGGCAACAAGGTCGTGAGCGGCGTGATCACAACGGCTGAGCCGCTGGATATCACAAAGAACTACGAGCTCTTTATCGAAGGCTACGGCACGAAGCCGGTGATGCCGACGACGATCTTTGATTCGGAAGAATTCATTGCCGATTATGTCTATGACGGGGATGACCTCGGTGCGACGCCGAATGACGACGGCAGCACGACGTTCAAGCTCTGGGCGCCGACAGCCGCCAGAGTGGTCGCGAATATCTACGATGCGGGCGAAGGCGGAACGCTTCTGCAGAGCATCGACCTGAACAAGGGCGAAAAGGGAGTCTGGCAGGTGACCGCTGCTGACTGCGGCGCCGGGCTCTATTATACCTACACGGTAACGACTTCCGCCGGCGAGCAGGAAGCAGTCGATCCTTATGCGAAATCTGCCGGTGTGAACGGAAAACGCGGCATGATCATCGATCTGGACACTACCGATCCCGAAGGCTGGGACCAGGATGGCTTCGATGATGAGATCGAAAGCTATGAAGATGCCGTGATCTGGGAAGTGCATGTACGTGACTTTTCGAACGCCATGAAGCAAAGCGCCTATCCGGGCAAATATCTGGCTTTCACGGAGACGGGGCTGAAAAATGATGCCGGCGTTCCCATCGGTGTCGATTATCTGAAGGAACTGGGGATCACGCATGTCCATCTGCAGCCCGTTTACGACTACGCTTCCGTGGATGAATCGACCTGCAAGGACTTTAACTGGGGCTATGATCCGCAGAACTACAACGTTCCCGAAGGCAGCTATTCGACCGACCCCGCGCACGGGGAAGTGCGTGTGAAGGAATTCAAACAGATGGTGCAGAGCCTGCACGAAGCGGGCCTTGGGGTGGTCATGGACGTTGTGTACAACCATACCTATGATGCCAATTCCAACCTGAACAAGGTCGTGCCGTATTACTATTACCGCTATACCGCGAGCGGCGATAACGGCGGCGGCTCAGGCTGCGGCAACGAGACCGCTTCCGAACGCGCGATGTACCGGAAATATATGGTCGATTCCGTGGTCTACTGGGCAAGCGAATACCATATTGACGGCTTCCGCTTTGACCTGATGGCTCTTCACGATATCGAGACCATGCAGGCGATCGAGCAGGCCCTGCACGCGATCAACCCGAAATGCATCATTTACGGTGAAGGATGGACCGGCGGGACCAGCGAGCTGCGTGAAGCAGACCGCGCTTCTCAGGCCAATATCCGCAAGATCACGGCTTCGGAAGGCGCCGCGGGCGGCGTCAGCGTGTTCAACGATGCGATCCGTGACGGCCTCAAGGGCAGCGTGTTTGATGCCAAGGATCAGGGCTACATCAACGGAGGCGCGACCAAGGACAACGCGAACAAGGTCATGTTCGGACTCGCCGGCGGCAGACAGAATGCATCGGTCAGCTGGGTGGCCAATGATTCCGGCGTGATCAATTATATGTCCTGCCACGACAATCTGACGCTGAAGGACAAGCTGGATATTTCCTGTCCGGATGCTAGCGATGAAGAGAAGCTTGCCATGCAGAAGCTCGGCGCGGCTGTTGTTCTTCTTTCGCGCGGCACGCCGTTCTTCTTGGCAGGAGAAGAAATGCTTCGTTCGAAAGACGGCAATGAAAACAGCTATAATGCTTCAGACGCCGTGAATAACATCAGATGGGACGAGCTGACAAAAGACAGCGCTGCCTATGAAATGATGCAGTATTATCAGGCACTGATCAGCCTGCGGAAAGATAAGGATTATCTTCGCAGCGCGGAAGTGGGCTGTGAGCTCCTGTCCGGCAATCTGATCAAAGCAACTTGGACGGAAGAAGGCAAAGTCATTGCGGCGGCATGGTTTAATCCGAATGAAGAGGAGGCAGGCTATGCGCTGGAAGGCAGCTGGAACGGTGTCTTTGGAACAGATAAGCAGGGCGCAGTAGGCCCTCAGACGCTGGCAGAAAAGAGCGCAGTCCTCTGGGAAGCAGCAGAGTAAAACACCACTACGGCAAAAATGGGACAGAATTTAGAATTCGTTTATAAATTATATATAATTTATTTATAAATTAAGGCTTGCAATTCTGTCCCGTTTGCCGTATTATAGCTTTTGCTGTTCGGGCCATTAGCTCAGTTGGTAGAGCACCTGACTCTTAATCAGGGTGTCTGGGGTTCGAGCCCCCAATGGCCC
>CADCPP010000143.1 GCA_902803355.1 uncultured Lachnospiraceae bacterium
ATTTCGCGATCCTGCTTTCCTTCTGCCCGAAGTTCGCGGCGATCATCCGCGTGATGCCTACCGCGACCATCGGCGGTGTTTCCCTGATTCTGTACGGCATGATCTCTGCGATCGGTATCCGCAACATGGTTGAGAACCACACCGACTTCCAGAAGTCCCGCAACATCATCATCGCTGCCCTGATCATCGGCCTTGCGATCGGCGTGAACTTCTCCGCCGCCGGCTCCATCAGCTTCTCGATCGGCTCCATGAATATCTCCCTGTCCGGTCTGGCTGTCGCCTCCATCGTGGGCATCCTGCTGAATGCGATCCTGCCCGGCAGACGCACCGACCTGGAACACAACGACAAGCTGTCCGGCTCGCTCGGCAAGTATTGATTGCTGCGAAAAGCTGCATCTTGTGAAATGGAACGTTTTAAGGCTGCTTTAATGGATGAAGCCGCTGTGATGCGTGCCCTGAAGAGGATCGCACACGAGATCGTGGAGCGCAACAACGGGGCAGAGAACCTCTGCATCGTGGGGATCAAACGCCGCGGCATCCCGCTTGCTCACCTGATCGCGAGGGGCGTGGAAGAGATCGAAGGGACCAGTGTTCCGGTCGGCGCTCTGGATATTACCTTTTACCGTGATGATCTGCAGAAAAAATCGGAGAATCCGGAGATCCGCCAGGCCGATCTTGGCTTTTCCATTGAAGGCAAAGATGTGATCCTGGTGGATGACGTGCTGTATACCGGACGCACGGCCTCTGCCGCGCTGGACGCGCTCAAGGAAAACGGCAGGGCATCCTCCGTACAGCTGGCGGTCCTTGTGGACCGCGGCCATAGGGAACTTCCGATCCGCGGGGATTATGTGGGGAAGAATGTTCCTACGAGCCGCGCGGAGGTCATCTCGGTGAAGATCCCGCCGTATGATGAAGCCATCTCGGTGGAACTGCTGGAGATCGAAACGTAAGGGGAAGCCTGAGCGGAGCAAAACAGCGCAAACGAAAGCCGCATCTGCGGCTTTTTTTGTGGAAACTGCCTTGACAAAGACAGAGAAAAGCCTTAGAGTATTGTTTCAGAAGGCAAAGATCGGACGGCAAAATGAAACGCTGAAAGGTCTTCGCCGATTCTTATTCGTTTTTTGCAAGGAGCGTTTTTATGGCAAGCAATCAGACCCCCGAAGTGAAACAAAATGAACCGGGCCTGCGCAAGCAGCTCTCCCCTTTGCATGTCTGGGCGATCGCCTTTGGCTGCGTGATCGGCTGGGGTTCCTTCATCAATCCCGGGAAAAAGTTTCTGCCGAACAGCGGCGTAGCCGGCACGGCGATTGCCATGTTCTTCGGCGCGCTGGTCATGATGGTCATTGCGTTCAGCTATGCCTATATGGTCCCGAAATATCCGAAGGCCGGCGGTGAGTTTACCTTCACCAAGATGTGCTTCGGCAAGACCTCGGCCTTTGTCTGCGGCTGGTTCCTGGTGGCGGCGTACCTGACGAACGTTCCCATGAATTCCACCGCGATCGGCCTCATCGTGGACGGACTGGACGGCGCTGCGGATATTCTGAAGTTCGGCTTCCATTATCAGATCGCGGGCTTTGATGTCTGGATGGGAGAGATGATCTTTGCCATGGCGATCCTGATCATCTTCGGCACACTGAATATCATCGGGGTAAAGAAAGCCGGTATCGTCCAGACCATCCTGGCCTGCCTGCTTGCGGTCTCCGTCCTGACCCTGACCGTTGCCGCGCTCTGCTCGGACAAGACCAGCATCGCCAATATGGCACCCTGGTGGGGCTTCAATAAATCCGAAGCCATCGCGGCTTATACGAACGGGACCTTCAGCAGCATCGATGAGTTTTCTCACAGCGGCAGCCTTGGCATCGCCTCCGCCATCTTGGCGACCTTCGCCATCGCGCCGTGGGCCTATGTGGGCTTTGATACGATCCCCCAGGCCGCCGAGGAATTCAAGTTCTCTTACAAGAAGGTCAGCCTGATCATGTTCGTTGCGATCTTCTTCGGCTGCTTTGTCTACACGGCAAACAACACCATCGCGGCCGCAGCCTTGACGAACTGGCCCGAACTGATCATTGAATCCAGTTCCACACCCTGGCTGCTGCTTGCAGCGGCGGAACGGCTTTTGGGCACGCCCGGCAAGGTGCTCGTAGGCGTCGCGGTCTCCTGCGCGGTGCTCTCCGGCATCATGGGCTTTTACCTGGCGACCAGCCGGCTGATGTATTCCATGAGCCGCGACGGATACCTTCCTGCCTGGTTCGGCAAGGTCGATGCAAAGTACGGCACCCCGAAAAACGCCATGATCTTCTGCATCGCGATCTCCCTGTCCGGTCCCATCCTCGGCCGTGAAGCCCTGGGCTGGTTCGTGGATATGGCAGCCATCGGCGCGTCTATCGGCTATTTCTATACCAGCGCCGCGACGCTGATCACCTTAAAGCGCTTTGGGGACGCCAGACCTTTCCTGAAGGCGATGGCGGTGCTCGGGGTGATCTTCTCCGTGGCCTTCATGATCCTGCAGCTGATCCCGATCCCCGGCCTCTCCGGCGTGCATTTTGGCAAAGAATCTTACATCATGCTGCTGGTCTGGATCGCGCTCGGCGCGGTGTTTTATGTCAGACAGCGTGATCACTTCAGAAAAGAAAAAGAACAATAAGGTCATCATACAAGAAGGAAAACTATGGGAACACTGACACGTAAAGAATTTGATGTGCTGAATGCGATGCTGACGGCGAAAGAGCGCCTGAGCCAGCGCCGCCTGGAGGAACTTACCGGCTATTCACTGAGCACCGTAAACCGGACGCTGAAGGATCTTTCCGATAAAGAGCTTGTGCATAAGGGCACGATCACGGATAAAGGCATTTCCGCCATGGAACCCTATGCGGTCAAGCGGGCGGTCTTTGTTGCGGCAGGCTTTGGCTCGCGCATGGTCCCGGTCACTCTGAATACGCCCAAGCCTCTGGTGCGGGTAAACGGCCGGAGGATCATCGACGGTCTGCTGGATGCCTGTCTGGCTGCCGGGATCGACGAGATCTACATCGTAAGAGGCTATCTGGCGGAGCAGTTCGATCAGCTGCTGTACAAATATCCGATGGTGCATTTTCTGGAGAATCCGGCATATAATGACGCCAATAATATCTCCTCCGCTGTCTGCGCCCGCTATCTGCTGCAGAATGCCTATGTGTTTGAAGCGGACCTGGTCATCAGCAACCCGTCCATCGTCACGAAGTATCACTACACTTCGGATTTCCTCGGCATTTTCAAGGAACGCAGCGATGACTGGTGCTTTACGGTAAAGAACGGGATCATCACGGAGCAGAAGGTGGGCGGCCTGAATGTCTACCAGGAAGTTGGCATTTCCTACTGGGATGAGGAAGCCGGCCGGAAGCTTGCCGATGATCTGAAGACCGCCTACGAAATGCCCGGCGGCAAGGAACGCTACTGGGACCAGGTCCCCTTCAGCATCTTCCCGGAGCATTATCAGGTGGAAGTGAGGCCGTGCCTGGACAGCGATATCATCGAGATCGACAGTTTTAAGGAACTGAAGGCCATCGATAAGACCTATGATGTGTAAAAAAGCCTGATGAGTTTTCGCATTCAGGGAAGCCTGAACCTCCCCTTCCCCGGAAAAGCTTTACAAACAGGGGAAACTTTGCTATAATTCATGCAAATTTTGAATTTTTGAGGATTCAGGATAATGATCAGTTCACTTGGCAGCAGACTGTTTACCGGCCGCTATAACAGGAAAGTCACGTTAGTGGTCTTTGATACGATCTGCTGCCTTTTGGTTGCTTTATTTTATTACGAGATCATCTTTAAGATCGCGTTCAGAGCTGATCCGGCGGCGCGCAATGCGTTTTTGCTGCAGATCGCGGCGCAGACTTTCGCTGTGATCATTTTCCGGGCAGTCGCCGGAATCTACGGCAATATCTGGCGTTATGACAATGCCAAAGCCTATCTTCGCATCGTGATCGCGGACGGCCTGGCAACAACTGCGATCTATGTGATCTTCCGTCTGACCGCACTCGACCTGTTTGCGAATGATTACTTCGGCGGCAAGCAGGCGATCATCATCGGAACGCTGATCTGCCTTCTGGCACTCACCTCCCGCTTCACCTATTCCGTTTTATACAAGAGATATAACCGCAAGAACCTGATCAAAGAGAAGACCGCGGTGGCGATTGTCGGCGCGGGTCAGCTTGGCGCGCTCTTGGTGGAAGACCTGAAAGACAACCCGAACTCGAAGTATACGCCGGCTTTCTTCATTGACAAAGATGTCAACAAAGTCAATTACCGCCTGCTCGACTGCCATGTCTATTCGGAAAAGGTGGGCGATGAGCGGATCCAGCTGGAACATATCCATGACGTGATCATTGCGATCTCCGGAAAAAATGCGGAGCAGCTCAGCAAGCTGTATCATCATTATTCCGATCTCGGCTGCCGGGTCAGAGTCTATGACGCGCTGGTCAGCGCAGAAAGCTCCCAGCAGCGTGACAGGCCGGCCATCCGCAACTTTACCGTCGAAGATCTGCTGTTCCGTTCACCGCTGAATGTTGAAACAGAAGAGAGCTTTTCCTACTACCGCGACAAAACGGTCATGGTCACCGGAGGCGGCGGCTCCATCGGTTCGGAGCTCTGCCGTCAGCTGGCAAGATGCCATCTGAAGCGGCTGATCATTTTTGACATTTACGAAAACAATGCGTACGAGATCCAGCAGGAACTGGTGCGGCGCTATGGCGACGGGCTCGATCTGAAGGTGGTCATCGGCTCTGTCCGTGACGCGGAACGTCTGAACGCGGTCTGCAATGTCTTCAGGCCTCAGATCATTTTCCACGCCGCGGCCCACAAGCATGTGCCGCTCATGGAAGGCAGCGCCGGTGAAGCCGTAAAGAATAACGTTTACGGCACCTATAATGTCGCGAATGCCGCGGAAATGTGCGGGGCGGAGAAGTTCATCCTGATCTCCACGGACAAGGCGGTGAACCCTACCAATATCATGGGCGCTTCCAAGCGGATGTGCGAGATGATCGTCCAGTGCAGAACGGACAGCAAAACCAGCTTTGCCGCGGTGCGCTTTGGCAATGTTCTGGGCTCGAACGGTTCCGTGATCCCGCTGTTCAGAAAACAGATCGCGGAAGGCGGTCCGGTGACCATCACGGATAAGCGGATCGTGCGCTACTTCATGACGATCCCGGAAGCCTCGCAGCTCGTGATGCAGGCCGGCGCCATGGCGAAGAACGGCGAACTGTTCGTGCTGGATATGGGAAAACCGGTGAAGATCTATGATCTGGCGAAGGATGTGATCCGCCTGAGCGGCTATGAACCGGACAAGGATATCGAGATCCGGGAGATCGGGCTGAGACCCGGGGAAAAGCTGTACGAAGAGCTGCTCATGAAGTCCGAGACGCTTTCCAAAACGGATAATGATCTGATCTTTGTCGAGAAGGATAAGCCCCTTACGCGTGAAGAGGTTGCGGAAAAGATGGCGATCCTTCAAAATGCGATCGATGACAGTGATATCAGCGGAGAGAAGATGAAAAAGGCTTTTGCCGAGGTGGTGGATACTTACCGCGAAGCCGAAGTCGTAAATCAGGAAGCCGAAAACGCGCCGGAGATGCAAGGCTAAGACCGGCATCACAGGAAGGAAAAACGGGACCCGAAGGTCCCGTTTTTTGATGCGTCTTTAATCCATGAAGAATCGCTTGGCCGTCTCCTCCAGCGTTTCCTTTCCTTCCTGGATGCGTTCGTTCCAGCGGTCAAAGCCCTCCCGCACGCGTTCATCCGTGTGGATCTTGCGCCGCAGCTCGCTTAAGAGGATATGCAGCGGAAGATCCCAGTCAGCATCGGCAAAATAATCCTCCATGCGCTTCTGCCATTCGGTCTCTTTCGTGATCTTTCCGATAAAAGCGTCAATATTATCCATGGCCTTCTGACGGCGCAGAGCCGTCTGGTTCTGCAGATCCAGGATGGCGGCGATGCCGCTGTAAAAACTGTTGTCCGGCGTTTTGTGCGCGGGATAACGTCCTGCCCGGTAATTCTCCAGAACGGTTTCATAGCGCCGTTCCGCGTTCGCGACCGCATCGTCCCAGGAGAGATACAGGCTTTCCTGGGCACCTTTCCCGACCCGCTTCATGGCTTCGGGCTGACGGATCAGCCGGATCAGCGTCTTTGCCATGGAATCTGCGTTTTCCTCAATGAAGAAGCTGCTCACATCATCTTCGGAATCCTCGGCGGCGCAGCTGCCGGCAACCAGAACGCTGGGGAGGGCGCAGGCCGCGGCTTCCCGCACGACCAGACCGTTGGTGTCGAAGGTGGAAGGGAAGAGGAAGAGATCGGCCCGGCAGTACCAGGCGCGGACCTTTTCCCGGTCGTAGATCGG
>CADCPP010000144.1 GCA_902803355.1 uncultured Lachnospiraceae bacterium
AAGGCCATTTCCGGCTCGATCATCCAGAACTCCGCCGCGTGGCGCGTGGTGTTCGAGTTCTCGGCGCGGAAGGTCGGCCCGAAGGTGTAGATGTTGCGGAAGGCCATGGCGAAGGTCTCACCGTTCAGCTGACCGCTGACGGTCAGGTTCGTCTCCTTGCCGAAGAAGTCCTGCGACCAGTCTACCGTTCCCTCTTCCGTAAGGGGCGGAGCGAGCGGATCCATGGTCGTTACACGGAACATCTCTCCCGCGCCTTCGGCGTCGCTGCCGGTGATCAGGGGCGTGTGCACATAGACAAAGCCGCGTTCCTGGAAGAAGCAGTGGATGGCGTGCGCCGCAAGGCTTCTGATGCGGAAGACCGCGCTGAAGAGGTTCGTGCGGGGACGAAGGTGTGGAATGGTCCGCAGAAACTCCACGCTGTGCGCCTTCGGCTGCAGCGGGTAGTCCGGCGTGGACGCGCCTTCGATCGTGATGCTCTCCGCATGGATCTCAAAGGCCTGCTTCGCGTCAGGCGTCAGGATCACTTTGCCCTTCACGATCAGGCTGGTCCCGATGTTGATATGCTGGATCTCATCGAAGTTTTCCAGCTTGTCATCATAGACGATCTGGACAGATTCGAAAAAGGTCCCGTCATTCAGCATGATGAACCCGAATGTTTTCGAATTTCGGCGGTTTCGCGTCCATCCGCAGACGGTCAGGCTTTGGCCGTCAAACTTTGCCGGGTCGCGAAACAGTTCCCTCAGATCAGTCAGGTCCTTCATAGCATTTCCTCCAAATACGTGTAGATTGCTTCCCTTCCCTCCTGCGTCACGGCGGAGTAAGGGAAAATGAGTGTGTCCGCACCGATGCCGAGCCCGCTGCGGAGGATCTTATCCGCCTTCTGCCTCTCGCTGCGGTTCAGCTTGTCCAGCTTGGTGGCAATGATGACCGGCTGATAACCGTTCGCAACGATCCATTCATACATCTGCCTGTCGTTCGCGCCGGGCGCGTGGCGGATATCCACCAGCAGGAAGACCTGCCGCAGCTGCCTTGACGTATGCAGATATTTCTCGACCATCTTGCCCCAGCGGGCTTTTTCCGCTTCGGAGACCTTCGCATAGCCGTAGCCGGGCAGGTCCACAAAGTAGAAGGCGTCGTTGATGTTGTAAAAGTTCACGGTCTGGGTCTTGCCGGGCTGGGCGCTGGTGCGCGCATAGCTTTTGCGGTTCATCAGACCGTTGATGAGTGAGCTCTTGCCCACGTTCGATTTGCCGGCAAAGGCAAATTCGGGCAGCGTATTCACCGGAAATATGCTGGTCACACCGCAGACCGTTTCCAGATTCACAGTTTTAATGATCATACGCTGTCCCCCTTTCTCTTCCAAGCTGCCTTGAAAGAACATTTCCGGCGCGCCCGGCAGATATTCTCCTTAGCCCACCTGATTGTCGGCGCTCATTTTGGTCTTGTGCTCCGGCAGCGTTTCGCGGTATGTCAGGACCGGCTCGGCACCGTTTTCGATCACATCTTCGGTGATCGTGCAGATGCCCACGGTATCATCCGACGGCAGGCGGTACATCAGATCCATCATGGCGTTTTCCATGATGGAGCGGAGGCCGCGGGCGCCGATATTGCGCTCAAGCGCCTTCCGGGCGATGGCCCGCACAGCGCCTTCCGTAAACTCCAGCTTCACGCCGTCGATATCAAAGAGCCGTTCAAACTGCTTGACGAGCGCGTTCTTCGGCTCGGTCAGGATGCGCAGCATGGCGTCTTCGTTCAGTTCGTTCAGCGATACGACAACGGGCACACGGCCCACAAATTCCGGGATCAGTCCGAATTTTACCAGATCCTTCGGCATCACCTGACGGAAGAGCTCGCCGATCTTTTTCTCGGACTTTGCTTCCACCAGGCCGTTGAAGCCGATGCTGTTCTCGCCCAGACGGCTTTCGATGATCTTTTCCAGACCGTCAAACGCCCCGCCGCAGATAAACAGGATATTGGTGGTATTGATCTGGATCGTTTCCTGGTACGGATGCTTGCGGCCGCCCTGCGGAGGCACGTTGGCCTCGGTCCCTTCCAGGATCTTCAGCAGCGCCTGCTGCACGCCCTCACCGGACACGTCCCGCGTGATGGACACGTTCTCGGACTTCTTGGTGATCTTGTCGATCTCATCGATATAGATGATGCCCTTCTCGGCCTTTTCGATATCGTAATCGGCCGCCTGGATCAGCTTGAGAAGGATGTTTTCCACGTCTTCGCCCACGTAACCGGCTTCGGTCAGGGTGGTGGCGTCCGATACGGCAAAGGGCACGTCCAGGCACTTTGCGATGGTCTGCGCCAGATAGGTCTTGCCGGAGCCGGTGGGTCCCAGCATCAGCACGTTGCTCTTCTGCAGTTCCACATCGCTCTGGCCGCCGGCCAGAATGCGCTTGTAGTGGTTGTACACCGCGACGGAAAGGACCTTTTTCGCGTCCTCCTGCCCGATCACATACTCATCCAGAAAGCTCTTGATCTCTGCTGGGCGCTTCAGATTGCGAAGGGTGAGCGGCGCGGATCTCTGCTTTTTCTTCTTGGGCACGTTGTCCCAGTCTTCTTCCAGAATATCCATGCACAGCCCGACGCACTCATCGCAGATGTAGGTCTGCTCGTCAGGACTGGAGATCAGTCGGTTCACCTGCCCGGCGCTGCGGCCGCAGAACGCGCACACATGGTTGTTCTTGCTTCTGCTCGGCATGGCGCCTCCTTACCCGCGTTTTTCGATGACCTTGTCCACGATGCCGTAAGCCACCGCTTCTTCCGCCGTCATGTAATTGTCGCGTTCAGTATCGGCAGCGATCACTTCCAGAGGTTTTCCGGTGTTTTCGGCCAGAATGCGGTTCAGGCGTTCCTTGGTCTTCTGGATCTGCTCCGAAACGATGCGGATATCCGTCGCCTGCCCCTGCGCGCCGCCGCTCGGCTGATGGATCATGACTTCCGCGTTGGGCAGGATATAGCGCTTGCCCTTTGCACCGCCCGCAAGCAGGAAGGCGCCCATCGAGCAGGCCATGCCCAGGCAGATCGTGCTCACATCACACTTGATGAACTGCATGGTGTCATAGATGGCAAGACCGGCCGTCACGCTGCCGCCGGGGCTGTTGATATACAGGCTGATATCTTTTCCGGGGTCTTCCGATTCCAGGAAGAGGAGCTGTGCCACCACAAGATCTGCGGTCGCATCATTCACTTCCCCGTCCATAAAGACGATGCGGTCCTTCAGCAGGCGGCTGTAGATGTCATAGGCACGCTCGCCGCGGCTGGAGGATTCGATAACGGTAGGAACTAAGTTCATAATCATTCCTTTCTGAACTGTCACTAAAGGGGCTCCGAGGGAGCCCCGGCAGGCTGTTATTTTGCTTCGGCGACCAGCAGATCCAGCGCCTTCTGCGTGGCCAGATCTTCCTTCACGCCGTCTTCCTGGCTGCCCATGTATTCCTTGACTTTTTCCACTTCCATGGAATACTGTTCGGCCATCTTCTTGTATTCGTTTTCCAGATCTTCTTCGGTGGCTTCCAGTCCTTCAGCCTTCGCGATGGCTTCCAGCACCAGTCTGCCCTGGATGCGCTTCTTGGCCTGCTCCTTGTACTGCTCCACCATCTGCGGCATGGTCATGCCGGTGTACTGCAGATACTGCTCAAGACGCAGTCCCTGCATCTCCAGACGCTGGCCGAAATCACGGACAAGGTCTTCCGCCTGGCTCTCGATCATCATATCCGGGATATCCATCTCGGCGTTTTCCACGGCCTTTTCCAGAAGCTTGTTTTCCTTATCGGTCTTCGCCAGTTCCTGCTTCGATTTCAGGATCTCCGCCTTCAGGCTTTCCTTATAGGCATCCAGCGTCTCAAATTCAGAGACCTCGGAAGCAAATTCATCATCCAGCTCCGGAAGGATCTTCTCGCTGATGGCGTTCACCTTCACATGGAACACTGCGGGCTTGCCCGCAAGCTCCGCCGCATGATACGCTTCGGGGAAGGTCACGTTCAGATCTTTCTCCTCGCCGATATTCATACCGACCATCTGCTCTTCAAAGCCTTCGATAAAGCTGTGGCTGCCGATGACCAGTTCCTGATCCTGCGCGGTGCCGCCTTCAAACGGAACGCCGTCGATGGTGCCGGCATAGTCCAGATGCACGGTATCGCCTTCCTTGACCGGACGACCTTCCACATCGCTCTCCGCCGCATTCTTTTCCTGCTCTTCTTTCAGGCGGGCAGCGAGCTCATCTTCCGTCACCGTGGGCTCTTCCACATCCGCGTGCAGGCCTTTATATTCGCCAAGCTTCACTTCGGGCTTCACGGCCACGACCGCGTCCACGATAATGGCCTTGCCGTGCTCGACCTGCTTGTAGTCGATCTCCGGACGGGACATGATCTCCAGACCGGATTCATTGCAGGCCTCCTCGTAGGCATCGGGAAGCAGGTCATTGACGGCGTCTTCCATGAAGACGTCGGCGCCGTACATATTTTCAATCATCTTCTTCGGGGCTTTGCCCTTGCGGAAGCCGGGAATATTGATCTTGCTGCGGTTTTTCTGATAAGCTCTCTCTTCGGCCGCGGCGACTTCTTCCGCCGGGATCTCGATGGTCAGCTTGGCCAGGTTGTGTTACAGTCTTTCTACGGAAACGCTCATGTGTGTTTTTCCTCCTTAAACCCCTCGGGTCATGATCTGATGTTCATCCCCACAGGAAAAAGACCCTTCAGGGCATATCGCGGGTATTGTAGCACAAGATCCGTAAAAATGCCAATTATTTTTTGATAAAAAAAAGAGCCCTCTCCCCGGTCAGGGAGAGGGACAGCCGCCTTCATGGGGCAGGCCGGGTCACTTTCCGCCGTTTGCCGGCGAAAGGCTCTGCTTTATTCCTTCACGGTCTCCTTCAGTGCGGTCAGCGCGCCGGCAAGGCCTTGGATCTCGCTCGGGATGATGATCTTGGTGGCCTGACCTTCGGCTGCCTTCGCGAAGGCTTCAAGGGACTTGATCTGCAGCACGGCACTGTCGGCGCCGGCATCCTTGATAAGGCGGATACCTTCGGCATTGGCCTGCTGGACCTTCAGGATAGCTTCCGCCTGACCTTCGGCCTCGCGGATCATGGCTTCGCGCTTGGCTTCCGCGCGCAGGATGGCAGCCTGCTTGTCGGCTTCGGCGTCCAGGATGGCCTTCTCTTTGTTACCTTCGGCAACCAGGATGGTGGACTTCTTTTCACCTTCTGCCTGCAGGATCTTCTCACGGCGTTCACGTTCCGCCTTCATCTGCTTCTCCATGGAATCCTGGATCTCGCGCGGCGGAATGATGTTCTTTAACTCAACACGGTTGACCTTGATGCCCCAGGGGTCGGTCGCGACGTCCAGCTGGGTGCGCATCTTGGTATTGATGATCTCACGGCTGGTCAGGGTCTGGTCAAGTTCCAGTTCACCGATGATGTTACGCAGGGTCGTCGCCGTCAGGTTCTCGATGGCCATCAGCGGATTTTCCACGCCGTAGGCGTACAGCTTCGGATCGGTGATCTGGAAGAACACGACCGTATCGATCTGCATGGTGACGTTATCTTTGGTGATCACGGGCTGCGGCTTGAAGTCGATGACCTGTTCCTTCAGGTTCACACGGCGGGCCACACGGTCGATGAACGGCGTAAGCAGATGCAGGCCGGTGCCCCAGGTCCCCACATACGCGCCCAGGCGCTCAATGACAAAAGCCTGCGCCTGCGGAACGATCTTGATGCAGGAAACGATGAGGATCAGCACGATCAGCACCACGACGGCGATCACGATGCTTCTGATAACAGTGTCGACAGCAGCAAGCATTAACAGATTCATAACTTCCTCCTATTTGTTGTCTTTTCCTTCCGTCAGTTTCTTTTTACGATGCATTTGACGCCTTCGATCTTCTCCACGACGACTTCCTCTCCGGCGGGGATGACTTCCTCATCCGAAGCGGTGCGCGCCGTCCAGGGAAGGCCGTCAATGGTGACCTTTCCGGTCGCAGCCAGGTTGTTGATCTCTTCCGTCACCATGGCTTTCCGGCCGGGAATGGCGTCTTTATTGGTCTTCAGAGCGCGCCGGTTGATATACTTCTGGGCCAGCGGTCTTGTCAGGAACAGGAGCACGAGCGATACCAGAACGAATACCATGACCTGAACAGCCGTCACGGCTCCGCAAAGCGCGGAAACATAAGCCGCAAGGGCACCGACAGCGAACCATATGGAGACCAGGCCGGGGACCGAGATCTCGACAAGGATCATTA
>CADCPP010000145.1 GCA_902803355.1 uncultured Lachnospiraceae bacterium
GCTCTTTCAAAACAAAACAGCGCAGAGAAGGGACACGGCAGCTACGGAAATGATCATATTGAGAGATACGCCGAAGGCCACCTTGTCCCCTTCATAGCCATGATACAAGGCCAGAGACGGCGAGCCGTTGGGGATCGGTGCCAGCAGAACGATGATCATCGCGTTTTTGATCGGTCCGAACGGGATCACATCAAACCACACCAGCAGCGCCGCGGAAATCGTGATCGCAAGCCGCACGGCAAGGGCTTTGAGATTTTCTTTGGGAAGCCCGCGCGGAAACTCAAAGAGAAGGCCCATCGTCAGCAGGGCAACCGCAGCGTTTGCATTGGCCAGCGGGCGGAAGGCCGTGATCAGCTCCTCCGGAAGCTTGATGTGCAGCAGGCAGAGCAGCAGCATGAGCAGAGCGGACATGGCCGCCACGTTTCGGATCATCGTATGGCCCACCGCCTTCAGGCTGAACTTTTCTTCTCCCGCCCCCAGCACATCCACGAGCAGCGGTGTGACGATAAAGAAGAAGAGACTGATCGGGATATTGAACAGCACGAGTGAGGCAACTTCATACTCCGAGGCAAACATCTGCAGCACCGGCAGCGCATAACCGGTCGTATTGAAGCCCGGCACACAGTACTGCATGATGAATACGGTCTCCTTCGGCTTTTTCCAGGCAAGCAGAAATGCCGCTGCCGTCAGGACCGCATCGATCGCGAATCCCCACAGCAGTGCATTGACCAGGTCCTTGGAGATCGTCAGTCCGTTCAGATTGCTGATATAGACAAAGGGCAGCATCACGTTCAGCGACAGCCTGGACAAAAGCTTGGCCGAATCCGCCGGAAGAAATTTCGTTTTCTTTAGGAGATATCCGATCGCGATGATCACGATGACCCCCGCGGTCTTGATCCAGACTTCAAACATGAAAAGCCTCTACTCCTGTTGACGCAGATTCCGCAGCACGAGTTCCATCATGCGGCGGTGATTATTCTGTCCCAGATAGCTGTTGTGGGCAGAAAGAAGGACATTATCCAGTTTCCAAAGGGGACTGTCTGCCGCAAGCGGCTCCTGTTCAAAGACGTCCAGGGCTGCCCCTGCAAGCTTTCCGTCAGTCAAGGCCTGCACGAGCGCTGCCTCGTCGATCACCGCGCCACGCGACCCGTTGATCAGGATCGCCTCCTTCTTCATGGATGCCAGGGCTTTTGCATCGATCAGATGTCTGGTATCCGGCGTCAGCGCGATCGCAAGGATCAGGATATCCGCCTTGGGAAGATGCTCCTTCAGTTCACTCAGCAGGCGGAACGAATCCACATTCGGATCTTCTTTTATGCTCCGGTTAAAGACCGTGATGTGCGGACCAAAAGGCTTCAGCCGTTTTGCGATCTCGCGCCCATAGGCGCCAAAGCCTGCGATACACACCTCTTTGCCTGTCAGCTCCTGCCAGCCAAGGTCTCGCTTGTAGCTGCCTGCCAGCTGATTCCGAAAGCCCTGCGGCACATGCTTTAACAGCTCCAGGATGCGCATCACCGTCCATTCCGCCATGGGGCCGCTGTAGACGCCGTCCGCATTGAAGATCTTTATTCCTCTCTCCCTGACCCAGTCCATGGGAACGCGGTCATAGCCTGCGGAAGTGATCTGCAGGTATTTCAAGGAGGTAAATCCTTCGTGGCCGGTATAGTAGAACAAACTGTTCCCGATGACTCCCTCATAGCGTTCCGGGTGGTCTGCGGGAACGCGCTCATCTTTGTGGACGGTGACCTCGTGCCCCAGCGCTTCGATCGCGCGGATATCTTCCTCGGTGGCTCCCAGCGAGCCGGTGATCAGGAGTTTCATCATCTTAGTCCTTTCCCTGGTACTTCAGACAGCGTCCGCTTAGGCAAACGATCCGCTGAAAGAATATGACAGGATCGGCAAAAACGCAAGTGTTTATGAATTTATGATTGCGTTATTTGGTATTTTTCGTTTAAAGATAGAGAAATTCCTGTTGACAGAAGACCTCCTTCGCGCTATGATTCATATGAACGGTTGTTTATATGTTTATTTTTAAGGATGACCATATCTCTGCTGCAAAGCAGCATGACAACAAAGCCGAAAGTCCAAAGGAGGATCGTCATGAAGAAGACCTATAAGATCGATGTGGACTGCGCAAACTGCGCGAACCTGATGGAAGAAGAAGCCAAAAAGACGCCCGGAGTAAAAGACGCGGCCGTCAGCTTTATGACCCTGAAGATGAAGGTGGAATTTGAAGACGGCCCAGACACAGAGAGCGTCATGCAGGATGTGCTAAAAAACTGCAAGAAGGCTGAACCCGACTGCGAGATCTTTTTATAAATCCTCAAGCCCTCCCCGGTCAGCACGGGGAGGGTCCTTCATATCACTCATCCCCGCCTGAAAGGAAGGCGATCAGACATGAATAAAAAACAAAAAAATCTTCTTGCGCGGATCCTTATCGCGGCCGTTTTCTACGTGCCCGTTTTTCTGATCAGTGAAGGGATCGTGAAGCTGGAGCTGCCCCGCTGGGCGCTTTTTCTCCTCTTCCTGATCCCTTATCTGACCGTGGGCTATGATATCCTGCACAAAGCCTTTCTGGGCATCAAAAACCGCAAGGTCTTCGATGAATGTTTTCTCATGACCGTCGCTACGCTCGGTGCCATCATCCTCGGCGAGTACGGCGAGGGCGTGGCCGTCATGCTGCTCTATCAGGTGGGCGAGCTCTTCCAGAGCGTAGCCGTAGGCAAAAGCCGCAAGAGTATTTCCGAGCTCATGGATATCCGTCCGGACTATGCCAATCTGCTCCTGGAAGACGGCGGGACCGAGCGTGTCGATCCGGATGAGGTGGAGATCGGCAGCCTGATCGTGGTCGGCCCCGGAGAAAAGGTCCCCATCGACGGCGTGGTGGAAGAAGGCTCTTCCGCCCTGGATACGGCAGCACTCACCGGTGAAAGCCGGCCGCGTTCCGCAGGCGTGGGCGATCCGGTCCTCTCCGGGACTATCAACCTGTCCGGGGTGCTCAAGATCCGCACCACGGCGGACTTTGAGGAATCGACAGCCTCGAAGATCCTGGACCTTGTGGAGAACGCGGCCTCGCGCAAATCAAAGTCTGAAACCTTTATTGCCAAGTTTGCGCGGATCTATACCCCCATCGTCTGTTACGCGGCGCTGGCGCTGGCACTTCTGCCGCCGATCTTCATTCTGATCACGAAGATCGGACTTAACGGCTACAGCGGTGCCGGCGAGGTGTTCCGCGACTGGATCATGCGTGCCTGCGCGTTCCTTGTCATCAGCTGCCCCTGCGCGGTGGTGATCAGCGTGCCCTTAAGCTTCTTTGCGGGGCTCGGCGGCGCAAGCAATCAGGGTATCCTCATCAAGGGCTCCAACTACCTGGAGACCCTTTCCGATGTGACCACCGTGGCCTTTGACAAGACCGGGACCATTACCAAAGGCAATTTTGAAGTGAGCGCGGTCCATCACAACACGATGGACAAAGCCCGCCTGCTGGAGCTGGCCGCCCATGCCGAGTGCCACTCTTCTCATCCCATCAGCCTGAGCCTGCAGCGCGCCTACGGCGGTCCCATCGACGCCGCCCGCGTCAGCGAGGTGGAGGAGATCAGCGGTCACGGGATCTGCGCAAAAGTGGACGGCACCAAAGTGGCCGTGGGCAACGAACGGCTGATGGAGCGCCTCGGGATATCCGTGCCTGCCTGTGAGCAGGACGCGGGCACCGTGATCCATGTGGCTGCAGACGGCGCCTACGCAGGGCATTTTGTGATCCGCGATGAATTAAAAGACGGCATCCCGGAAGCCATGGATGCCCTGAAGAGGGCCGGCGTGAAACGCAGCGTCATGCTGACGGGAGACATCAGCAAAGTGGCGGCACAGGTCGCCCGTGAAGCCGGGATCAGCGAGTTCCGCGCCGAGCTTCTGCCGCAGGATAAGGTCGCTGCCGTGGAAGCGCTGCTTGCGGAAGCGCAGGGCGGCAAAAAGCTGGCCTTCGTGGGCGATGGCATCAACGACGCCCCGGTCCTTTCCCGCGCGGACATCGGCATCGCCATGGGCGCGCTTGGATCGGATGCCGCGATCGAGGCCGCGGACGTGGTCCTGATGGACGATGACCCGAGGAAGATCGCAAAAGCCATTGCCATCTCCCGCAAATGCCTGCGTATCGTCAGAGAAAACATTATCTTTGCCCTCACGGTCAAGGCCCTCTGCCTTATCCTGAGCGCCCTGGGCCTTGCCAATATGTGGCTCGCCATCATGGCGGATGTCGGGGTCATGATCCTCGCCGTCCTGAACGCCATACGCTGCCTCTTTGTCAGGAAGCTGTAAACACCGAAATAAAGAATCCCGTCTGTCCTTTCGGGCAGGCGGGATTTTTTGCTGAGACCGTATCTTATTTCACGATCTCGATCTTCGCGGCGTTCTGAAGGGTGTATTCAGGATACATGATCGAAGTGGCATCGATCGACTCGCCGTTGTGGAAGATATAGGCATCCGGGATATCCGCAGCGTCGATCTCTTCGCTGTAGCCGTCAGCGCAGATCACGTTGATGGCAGCGGCATCCGACAGGCCAAGGCCTTCCAGGATCTCCGTGAAGGGACGGCCGGCTTCCTGGGTGGCATCTTCAGGCACATAGAGCAGGGCTGAGTCTGCTTCGGTTTCCTTGACGGCGGTATTGAAGATCGTGATCTTGTAGACCGTGTTCTCCGCCACATCCGCAGGAAGGTTCTCCGCATCTACGCCGTGAGGCACGATGTACAGGATATCCTGCAGCGTGTACTCCGGATACTTAATAGATGTGGCGTCCACGCGGCTCTTGTCTTCCGTGAAGAAGATCTCTACATTGGCCAGATCTTCTTTGGCGATCTCTTCCGCATAGCCATCGGCGCAGACGAAATCGTAAGAATCGGCTTCGACCATCTTCGTCACCTCATCGGCGCCGCCGAGTTTCTCAAAGAACAGTTCTTCGGCGTTCCAGGCTTTCTTCTTGGCAGCGACGATCGCTTCGGGGCCGCAGACGACAAAGCCGATCTTCCACGGCAGCTGCGACAGATCCATACCGGGACCGGCAGCGAGGAACATCGGATGCGCGCTCTGCAGAACTTCGGGGATTGTCGCCGTCAGCAGCTGATCTTTGAACGTTTCATAAGTCAGATCTTCACCGTAGGTGTAGCCGTCACTGTAGGAAACGATCAGGACCTGACCGGTCACATCCGGTTCAAACCAGAAGTGCTTTTCGGCGAAGCTGCCGACGTTCCAGCCGCTCACAAGGTCAAAGCCCTTCGGGTCAAAGTACTCATTGGCTTCTCCCTGTTTCGGCAGGACATAGAGCGTCTTCACGACTTTCGGCTCTCCTGACGGTTCCGGCGCAGCTGTCGTCGCAGGCTCAGTAGGGGCTTCCGTGGTTGTCGGTGCTTCCGTTGTTTCGGGGGCCTTGGTGGTCTCAGGAGCCTGAGTGGTTTCGGGGGCCTTCGTGGTCTCCGGGGCTTTGGTGGTCTCGGGCGCCTGGGTGGTCTCAGGGATCTCCGTGGTCTCAGGGGTCGTTCCGCCGCAGGCCGTCATCGAAAAGACCATGGCCAGCGCCAAAACGAGGGCAAGAGTGTTTTTCATGGGTTTCTCCTTTCATGAATATGTTACGCAGTTTTTTATCTTTTACCGTCCGCTCTGCCCAAAGCAGGGCAGCGGCTGCAGTCAAATCTTGCGGAAGTCAATGTCAGTTGTCATCCGCTTCCTGTCTGGTTTTGCTTAAGTCCTGCGTTCTTGACACATGCAGGATCGTGATGAGCACGCACAGCACCATGATCCCGTTCAGGATGTAAAGCCAGCGCGCATCTTTGCTGTACATCACGGAGCAGATGGCGGTCACAATGACCCCAAGCCCCGAAGAAAGCAGATTGGCCGCGGAGTAGATGCCGCTGCGGTATTCGCTCTCGGAATATACCGCGAGTGCTCCTTCGATCGCGCTTTTCAGCATCCCGTAGCCCAGTGCGAGCACGAGTGTCGCCCCGATCGCGAGGACATAGACGCCGGAAGGGACCATGATCATCAGGGCAAAGCCGGCCAGTGTCACCGCGCAGGAGAGCAGGATGCCTTTGGTCAGATTCTTCCGGCTGAAGGACGGATTGATCAGGACCATTGCCGCCAGCATGCCGCCGTAATACACACTGCCGAGGACCGAGCTCTGCATGGTGTTCATGCCCATGCGGTCGGAAAAATAGGGCACGAAATACAGGCTGTAATTGGTCCCGAGGTTCATGTAGACGCAGAAGAAGACATTGGCAAGGGCAAATGCCCTGGCGACCGGATTCTTCGCGAGAAATCTCAGGGCGTCGCGGTAAGGCGTCCAGAGCTGCCTGATCGTCGTCCCGATCCCTGCCGGCTCTGCTTTCACCTTTGCGCGGACCGTCTCGCCGACTTTCGTTTCCTTCAGCAGAAGATGCCGCACGATGATCATGACCGTGATCACGAAGAAGCTGGCAAGCAGGAAGGTCTCCTCTCCCTTGACCAGGCCCTGCTTCTCCACATAAAGACCCGCGACAGGCAGAAGCAGGCCGGCGACCACCGTGATGATGTTGAACATATTCATCGCGACGATCTTTCCGTCATCTTCCGCGTCTTCGATCATCACCAGATAGTAACCCACGCTCATCAGGCGGTTCGCGTTAAAAAGCACCATGGCGATCAGCGCCATGCCGAAATCCCGTGTAAAGGAATACAGGAGGGGAGGGAGGGCGGAGCTTAAAAAGTCAAAGAGCGAGGTCGCGTTCCGCCTGCCCAGCCTGTCCACAACGGGAGCGGCCAGGAAGGAAAAGAAGGTCGCGGAAACGGTGCCCGCCACCATGAGTGTGCCCAGCTGAACGTCGCTGATGCCCCTCTCCTGCAGGTACAGGCTGATGTAATAGGTATAGAACATATAGGGGATCGCCCAAAAGGGATGCGCCGCAATGCAGACTGCCGCGTTCCCTTTCAGCTTGCCCAGATATGCCTTCACCCTCTTCATGCCTGTAACGCCTCCGGATATTTCGCTTCAAATAAAGCCCTGTTCTGCGCGCGGACCGTGTCCATGACCTGTCCGGGAATATTGTGGCCGCCGGCATAGGCTGCGGAAAGCGCCCCGGCAAGCGCTGCGATGGTATCGGTATCGCCGCCGATAACGGTAGAAAGGCGGATCGCCTGCCAGACGTTATCTTTGGCTGCCGCAAAGATGGCAAAGACGGCGCCGGCAACATCTGCCGAGGGCAGGCCAGTCCCCCAAAGGCTGTAGACATAGTCAAGGAGCGCCGCTTCGTCAAGTTCCGCAGCAAGCTGCCTCGCCTTGCGGATCCTGCAGACCGCGCTCGGGGCACAGCCCATCCAGGCCGCGCGGGCGATCAGGCGCTTTCCGCCCTCTTCTGCCGCCGCAAAGACCTCATCTACCGAAGCACCGGAGTATGCCGCCCGCAGGGCAAAGCCATAGGCACCGGCTGCTTCGAGCGCTTCAGAGGTATTGTGAGTCGGCAGAAGCGAGGTCCGGATGCTTTCCTCCAGTTCCTCTTCGCTCTGCTTCACATTCCACAGGAAGGCAGAAGGCGTCCGCATGATGCCGCCGCAGGTGGTCCCGCCCATTCCGGCTTCTTCCGCAGGCGTTCCCTTCCGGATGGCTTCAAGCGCCTTCAGGCTGCTCGGACCGATGTAGTGCTTTTCCACCGCGCCGGTCTCGGCGATCCAGGCTTCGAGCGCGCTCAACACGCCTTCCAGCATCACGGCGCCGCGCCGCCTGGCCTCTGCGAGCAGGTACAGATTCTGCTCGGTATCATCCGTCACGCTGCCCCGCTCCAGAATGTTGTGGGTAAGGGACAGCGAAGGATCAAGAAGCCCCTCCGGAAGGCCTTCAGGCATTGCGCTGCCAAAAGCCTTCCGGATATCTTCCGGGCACATAAATTCCGTGGGCATGCCCATGGCATCCCCTGCGGCAAATGCCTCCCAAATCGCGCGGATCCGCGCCGCTTCACTGACTGCTGTCCCTCTCATCCCATCTCCTAAAAAGTCGGGAAATCGCCAAAATTCTCTTCCAGGAAGCGATATCCCCGCCGCAGTTCCTCCATGGTATTGTCGATATACCAGCGGTAAGCCGGCTCCAGTGTAAAGTAGCCTTTATACTGTTTTTCCTCCAGTGCTGCGCGGATATCCTTCCAGTCAAAGGTCCCGTCGCCTGCCGGGACATGCTTAAACGTCCCGAAATCACTCATGTGCAGATGGCAGGGCACGAGCTGCCGCAGAAACTCACCGGGATCGCCGTCTGCTTCCTTGACCTCAGTCGTGTCGACCATCGGTTCAATGTTCGGGCGGTCCAGCATGGCCACATAGTCAAGCAGTGCCTTGGCGGTCGGCGCCGAACGCGGATGGTTCTCCATCGCCATGATGTAGCCATAGTCCGCGCAGGTATCCGCAAGCCAGCGCAGGTTATCGATCATGGGCTGATTCAGCAGCTCATCATGTCCCTTCAGCGAAGGCTCATCGTGCGGATGCACCACCAGCACGTGGCAGTCCAGCCGTTTGCCCATGCCGAGCAGCTTTTTCGCGTAGGCGCGGCTGTCTGCGATCATGGAAGGCGTGCAGTTGTACTGCATCCCGAAGAACACCAGCGGATAATGGATCGAGCCGAGCAGGATCCCGGTCTTCTCAAAGGCCAGGGTGCTTTCCTCGGACACATCCGAAAGCGCCTGCGGCATCAGCTCCGCCCGCGGGAAGCCCGCATCGTGGATCATCTGCAGCGCGGTCACGCTGTCATAGGGATACAAAGCACCGGTAGAGAATGAAAAGCGTTCTTTTCCCATAGCTTCTCCCTATTTATCGTCGATCTCGGACTGCAGTTCCTTCACAGCCTTATCCAGCAGCTCCTGCGATGTCCCGCGGCCTTTTTCCAGCTTGCCCAGAGCAGCCTTGATCTGGCTGTCCATCGTACCCATTTCCTGGAAATGCGTGTAGGCCCAGGTGTAGCTCAGCTGATTAAAGGCGACCGTGTACATTTCGTTCGAGGCGATCGCATCCTTCACCTCCTGGCGTTCCATGGCGGATTTATGGATCGGCAGGTAACCGGTCCCCAGGGCGAAGGTGGTATTGTTCTCCGCATTGGCAAGATAAGACACATATTTCCAGGCTGCCTGAAGCTTGCTCTCATCTTCGGTCAGGATGACCAGGACGTTGCCGCCCAGAGCAAGGGAAGGCTGTGTGAAGTACGGCATCTCGATCGCGCCCAGTTCAAAGGAAGTGGCATCCGCGGTCCAGCGGGAAATACGGTTCGAGGAAGCGGCAATGAAGGCCAGGTTTCCACCCAGGAAGGCTTTTTCCGCGTTGCTGTGCTGCGCGGCGGACATGTAGCCGGCATCCACCAGGGACTTCCAGTAATCCGCGACTTCAACAGCCTTTGCATTGTTGAAGATCGGGGTGATCTCGCCATTGTTGTTTTCAATGATCTCGCAGCCGTTCTGCATCAGCATGGATTTGAACAGCCAGGCTTCGTCATTGGTATCGAAGGCCTTGAAGCCGTCGGAACCGCTGATATTGCCCTTCTCCATGACCGTGCCGAGCACATCGTAGAATTCGCTCCAGGTCTTCGGCGGGTTCGTCATGTCCACGCCGGCCGCTTTCAGGATGTCCTTGTTGTAGTACATGACCTGTGTGGAAATGCCGCAGGGGATGGCGCAGATGCCTTCGTTCATATAGTCGCAGTAGTCCATCATCCCTTCAAAGACGTCGTCCTGGTCAAAATCCGAGGTCGTCTTCAGCAGCTCGGCGATCCGGAAATCGCCCTCGCCGCCGGTGTACAGCGGGCCGGCATACATCAGGGCCACGTCGGGCTGGGTGTGCGTCAGCAGGGCCGCACTGACCTTGGTCGCGGTATCGCCTGAGCCGCCGGAATAGGACAGTTCGAGCTTCACACCGTATTCGTTCTCAAATTTCTTGGACAGCTCGTTGAACAGTTCTCCGCTGGTGCCGCTCACGGCATACCAGACCGTCAGAGACTGTCCCTTGATGTCTGCTTCGGTGCTCTGCACCGGGGCCGCCGTACTGTCCGAAGCGGCAGGCGTTGTTTCGGGCGCTTTTGTCGTCTGTGCAGCTGTTCCCTCTGTCGTCTTGTCCACGTACTGGGATACGCAGCCGCTGGTCAGCGAGAGGATCATCAATGCTGCCAGAAGTATCGCCGGGATCCGTTTTTTCATCAACATTTACCTCGTCTTTCATTAAGATTTCATGCCGGTCAGCGTAATGGAACGCACCAGCTGTTTTTCAAAGAAGATAAAGACGATCAGGACCGGAAGGATGGTCATGACCGCGGCCGCCATCATCACCTGATATTCCGATGAGGATTCCTGCGTCAGGTCTTTCAGCCCGATCGGCAGGGTCCGGTATTCGGTCTTGGTGGTGATGATCAGAGGCCAGGTGTAGCTCTTCCAGTTGCCCAGGAAGGAAAACAACGTCGCCGTCGCGATGGCGCCCTTGGTGTTCGGGACCACGACCCGCATCATGATGCCGGCCGGCCCGCAGCCGTCCAGTTTGGCGGCATCGATCATATCCTGCGGGATCGAGGCGAAATAGCTCATGATCAGGAAGGTCGTAAAGGCGGTGGTGATCTGCGGCAGGATGATGCCCGAGTAGGTATCGATCAGTCCCAGGGACGCGCAGAGCAGGTACATCGGGATCATGGTGACGACCATCGGCACGAACATCGAGGACCGCCTCACTGCCGCAACAAAGCCCTGTCCCGGCCATTTCAGATGGACCAGCGAGTAAGCCGCCAGGATGCTGATCACGATCTGCAGCGCCGTCTCCGCAACGGTGGTCAGAATGCTGTTCCAGTAGTAGCGCAGGAACGGGATCATGGAGAACACCTGGCTGTAGTTCTTCCAGTTCCAGACAGACGGGATCCAGCGCGGCGGATACTGATAGACATCAGCCGCGGTCTTGAAGGACGAGAGGATCATCCAGACAAAGGGGAAGATCATCGCGAGGGACAGCAGGAAGAGGACGATAAAGCTCACCGTGTGGCGGTTGTAGCTGTATTTCACTTTTGTTGCTTTACTCATCACGCGCCTCCCTTAATCGATATCGACGGTCTTGCGCGCGCCGACCAGGCTCTGGAACTGCGTGAGCACGAAGATGAGGACGAACAGCATCAGAGCGCAGGCGCA
>CADCPP010000146.1 GCA_902803355.1 uncultured Lachnospiraceae bacterium
GCCGTGGCGAACTACCTGTACGTCCGCAAAGACATGGATGAAGACGCTGTCTACATGTTCACCAAGTGCTTCTATGAGAATCTTGCTGAAACTCAGGCGATCCACAAAGTGCTGGGCACCAACTTCAAGCTGGAAAACTGCACCGACGGCGCTACCGTAGATTTCCATCCCGGTGCGATCCGTTACTACAAAGAAGTCGGCGCCTGGAAATAAGCATCACCCCTAAGGAAAGGGGAGCCCAAAACTCCCCTTTCTTCCCTTCCCTCCCGGGGAATTGCATCAGAACCTAATTTTCACTCTTTACCTGTTTGAAAGGAGTGCTTCCCTTGAAGAACGAAAACCAATCTCCTGAAAAAGATCTTGAATTAACCAAAGCTGCTCAGGGTCCGGAAAACGAACATTCCATTCTTGAAGACATTGATATGGTCAATGTAGAAGAGACACTGGAAAAATACGACTCCGAATCCGTTATGGTCGAAAACAAAGGAATGGTGGCTCATGCTATCACGGTAATGGCCGTTATTCTTTCTATATTCCAGCTGTTCCTGGCCAGCCCCTGGGGAACGATACCGGCTGCACAGGCCCGCGCGATCCACCTCGGCTTTGTCATGGCGCTGCTGTTCCTGAATGTGCCGATTGCCAAGAAGAAAGACGGCACGCTCGTCAATTTCGTTCCCTGGAACGTGCTGGCGGCCATCCTGTCTCTGGGCTGCAACATTTATCTGTATACCCGGATCAATCCGCTGGCAGCGAACGGCAACGTGCTGTCTCAGACAGACTATATTCTCTTCGCCGCGTTGATCGTCCTGGTCCTTGTTGCCGGCAGGAGAAGCCTTGGCTGGATCATGACCATCCTGCCGATCCTCTTCGTGCTCTATGCCCTGTTCGGCCGGTATCTGCCCGGGGTCCTGCAGCACCGCGGCTTTACCCTGCAGCGCATCATTAAGCAGCTGGTTCCGTCTGCGGAAGGTATCTACGGCATCCCGCTCGGGACTTCCTGCTCGACGATCTTCCTGTTCGTGCTGTTCGGCGCCTTCTTAAGTGAGACGGGCTTAAGCGAACTGTTCACCAACGTCTCGCTGGCTATTGCCGGCGATAAGGACGGCGGTCCCGCCAAGGTGTCCATCGTGGCTTCCGGCCTTCTGGGCATGATCAACGGCTCCGCTGCCGCAAACGTCGTGACGACCGGCGCCTTTACCATCCCGCTGATGAAGAAGCTCGGCTATCAGAATCATTTCGCCGGCGCCGTTGAATCCGTTGCCTCCACAGGCGGACAGATCATGCCGCCCGTAATGGGCTCCGCGGCTTTCATTATGGCTGAATATCTTGGCGTTTCCTACCGCCAGATCATTATCTACGCGATCATTCCTGCAGTGCTGTACTACGTCGCGCTCTGGATCAACGTTGACCTGGAAGCAAAGCGTACCGGCCTGAAGGGCTTCTCCAAGGAAAGCCTGCCGAAGATCAAGGAGGAATTCAAGCAGAGAGGCCACCTCGTGATCCCCGTGATCACCCTGATCGCCCTGCTGATGATGGACTACACGGCTTCCTATGCCTGCTTTATTTCCATCATCGTTCTCTGCGTGGTCTCCACCTTTAAGAAGACGACCAGAATGAACCTGAAGAGCCTCGTCAAAGCCCTTGAAAACGGCGCGAAACAGGGCATGAGCGTCGCCATCGCGACGGCCGTCTGCGGCGTCATCGTCGGTGTTGTCAACCTGACCGGCATCGGCCTGCAGCTGTCCAACGTCATCATCCGTGCCGCTCACGGCAACCTCTTCCTGACGCTTCTCATGACCATGATCGCCGTCGTCGTTCTGGGCATGGGCATGCCGACCTCCGCTGCCTACATCGTGGCGGCTACGGTCGCTGTCAAGGCCATTACCGCGCTGAGCATTCCGCTTGCGGCAGCCCACCTCTTCGTGCTGTACTATGCGGCGCTTTCCGCCATCACTCCGCCGGTCGCTCTCGCCTCCTACGCCGGTGCCGGCATAGCCGGAGCCAGTCCGAACAAGGTCGGCTGGACAGCCGTCCGGATCGGCCTCCTTGCCTTCTTCATCCCGTTCCTGTTTGTGTATTCGCCGCAGCTGATGATGCTGAGCGGGACCTGGTATGAGATCATCTGGGCAACCATCACGGGCTGCATCGGCTGCTACTGCCTGGGCGGTGCCATGATCGGCTATTATAAGACGAATCTTCGTTTCTACGAAAGAATCCCGCTGCTTGCGGCTGCGATCCTTCTGGTGTCCTCCGGTCTTGTCACTGATGCGATCGGCATCGGCATCCTGGTCATCGTCTGGCTTCTTCAGTTTATGCGTGCCAGAAAAGATAAAACACAGGCGCTCCCGGCGTAAATGCGCAACAGAAAGAGGAAAACATTATGGATATGAATCTGAACGGGAAGACCGTCGTGATCACCGGCGGCGGCACCGGTATCGGCAAAGCTGCTGCACTTGAATTCCTGAAGGAAGGCTGCAATGTCGCGATCTGCGGACGCCGCCTGGAAAAGCTCGAGCAGACCAAAAAGGAATATGCCGAGCTTGGCTACGATCTGATGATCAAATCCGTTGACGTTACTGATTACAATGCCCTGGAAAGCTTTGCGGATGAAGTCATGGCTGCCTACGGACGCATTGATGTATGGGTCAATAATGCCGGCTCCAACCACATCAAGAGCCTGATGGACTATGACGTGGAAGAGTTCCGGGCAATGACCGATATCATTCTGGTCTCGGTCTTTTCCGGGAGCAAGATCGCTGCGGAGCGCATGCGCCGTGACGGCAAGGGCGGCGTGATCCTGAACGCCTCCTCCTTCTCCGCCGTGATCCCGAATGCCGGACGCGCACCCTACAGTGCCTGCAAGGCCGGTGTTTCCTCTCTGACCCGCACCTTCGCGGCAGAGCTGGCGAAAGACAACATCCGCGTCATTGCCTACGTTCCCGGCATGACGGCTACGGAGATCTCGGCCAAGAATATTGAGCTGAACGGACCGCGCCTGATGAAGGACATTCCGATGCAGCGCTTCGGAAAACCGGAAGACTGTGCACAGCTGATGGTATTTCTGGCCTCCGACCATGCTTCGTATATCAACGGAACTCAGATCGAAGTTGCCGGTGCGAAGCTCTGCGTACAAAATCCGCTGTACTCCTATCAGAATTAAACGCGGGATGCATCAAGCGGGCTAGATTGCTTTACGTTTTACAGCCGCCGCGGGGATCTGCCTTCGCGGCGGCTTTTCCAAAGACGATAACTGAAGAATCGAGCGGGAGAAAAAGATGAAGATTACAAGTGTTGAATGCTATAAGGGACCGTTTATTACGGTCAAAGTGAATACGGATGAAGGCATCAGCGGTTTCGGTGAGGCCGGTCTTTCGTATGGCTGCTGCCAGACCGCGGCATGGGGCAACTGTCAGGACTTTGCCAAGCTGGTGATCGGGATGAATCCCTTTGATACGGAAAAGATCTATGAACACCTGCACCGCCACACCTTCTGGGGTATGAACGGCGGAGTGACCGTTTCGGCGGCGATGGCAGCGATCGATATCGCCTGCTGGGATATCAAGGGTAAGGCGCTGGGACTTCCCGTCTACCAGCTGCTGGGCGGAAAAACGCATGATGAACTGCGGACATACGCTTCACAGCTTCAGACAGGCTGGAAAACGCTGGTAGAGAAGGAAGATAAGGCGGTCCTGCTGTATGACCCGCAGGACTACTATGATGCGGTCAAAGATGCTGTTGCGGACGGCTATGATGCGGTCAAGATCGATCCCTGCTTTGCCGGGCTGACGCCGGAGAACTTCGCGACTGCCTACTTAAAACGCGGGGATAATCTGAAGGGCGTATACCCGGCGGCGCTCAGACGCATCGCCGTGGAGCGCATCGCAGCTGCGCGGGAAGCCGGCGGGGAAGATCTGGATATCATTATCGAGATCCACGCGACACTGGATGCGAATACCGCGGTGGATCTGGCCAACGCGCTGGAGCCCTACAGGATCCTGTACTATGAAGAGCCGACGATGCCGTCAAATCCCAAGCTGTTCAATTACATGAAGAACCGGACCAGCATCCCGCTGGCAACCGGAGAACGCTGCTATACACGCTGGGGCTTCCGCCAGTTCTTTGAGGACCGCTCGATCAGCATTGCCCAGCCGGATCTGTGCAATACGGGCGGGATCACGGAAGGAAAGAAGATCGCCGACATGGCGGCTGTATACGATATCGGAGTCCAGTGCCATGCCTGCGGAGGACCGATCGCCACGGCGGCTGCCGTTCAGCTGGAAACCGCGATCCCCAATTTTGTCATGCATGAATTCCATAACGGAAACTTCCAGTCGAAGTTCCGTCGGGGCGGAAAGTATGACTGGATGCCCGAAAACGGAAAGTTCGTGGTGACGGACAGACCCGGCATCGGACAGGAAATGAGTGAAGAAGCGATGCAGACCTATGACAAAGTCGTGATCGGCAGCGGCGGCGCCTCTCTCGGTCTGTAACGGGGCAAAGGAGAGCAGGAAATATGCAGGACTTTAAAGCAAAATTTGTCACAGCGGAGCAGGCAGCAGAGCTAGCGGTAAAAGACGGAGACTGGGTGGATTACGGCTTCGGCGGAGGTTTTCCCGAGCTGATGGATAAGGCGCTGGCGGCGCGCAAAGGCAAGGTCAGGGATGTCAAGATCCGCGGCGGTCTGGTGATCCGCCCGCGCATCGAGGTGATCGAAGCGGACCCGGAGCAGGAATCGTTCCACTATTACAGCTGGCACATCGGCGATTATGAACGCAAACAGCAAAGCAAGGGGCTGGTCGAATTCATCCCTACGATGCTGCGCTCCCTGCCGGATCTTTACCGTCAGCACCATATCCGGGTGGATGTGGCCTTCGTTCCGGTATCACGACCGGATGAGAACGGATACTGCGGTCTGGGGATCTCCAACTATGCCTGGCGCACTATCTTTGAAAGCGCGCGTACGGTCATTTTCGAGATCAACGAGCATTATCCGCGCCTTCAGGGCGTTGATGGCTCACATCGCGTGCATCTGAGCGAAGCGGATTATATCGTGGAAGGGGAACATGAACAGCTCCCTGTGCGCAGCTACAAAGCGGCCAGCGAGACAGACCGTAAGATCGCGGAGCTGGTGGCAAGAGAGATCCCGGACGGCGCGGTCCTGGCGCTTGGCGTGGGCGGCGTGCCGTTTACGGTGGCAAGCCTTCTGGCAGAGTCCGGGTTAAAGGATCTTGGCTGCCATACGGGAACGATCAGCGATGCCTTCCTGATGCTGTACAAGGCGGGCAAGCTGACGAATGCCCGCAAAGAATTTGATGCCGGCCGCTCGACCTGGAACCTCTGCATGGGTTCGCAGGAGCTGTATGACTGGCTGGACGCGGAACCGGAATTGTTCCACCCCGGTGACCTGGATTATGTGCATGATCCCTACCGGATCGCGACCATGAAAAACGTCATCAGCATCAACGGCGGCGTGCAGCTTGATCTGCTGGGACAGGAGAACGGTGAAACCGCCGGAACCAGACAGCTTTCCGGCATTGGCGGGCAGATGGATTTTCTGGAGGGCGCTTACCGCTCGCAGGGCGGCAAAGGCTTTATCTGCATGAATTCCTCACGCCTGACCAAGGAGGGAGAACGGAAGTCGAATATCGTTCCGTTTATTCCGGCAGGCAGCACGGTCTCTGCCCCGCGCACCATGATCCAGTACGTGGCGACCGAGTACGGCGTCGTGAAGCTCTCGGGCCTTTCCGTGAAGGAGCGGGCGTTAGCCATGATCTCGGTGGCTCATCCCGATTTCCGCGGGGAACTGACAGAATACGCAAAGGCAAAGCTGGGACTGTAAGGCTGCGCGAAGACCCTTGTGAAGAGCACATAAAGATCGTGTGAATCGATCAAGAACAGGAGAACTTTTATGAAAGTTGGATTTATCGGCCTTGGAATCATGGGAAAGCCCATGGCAAAAAACCTTATGAAGGCCGGATATGAGTTAGTGGTGACCACGCACAAGCAGGAAACGATCGATGAGTTTATCGCTCTCGGTGCCGAAGGCGCGGCAAACGGCGCCGAAGTTGCCCGCAAGGCGGACGTCATCATCACCATGCTGCCGAATTCTCCCCAGGTCAGCGAAGTCTGTCTGGGAAAGGGCGGGATCATTGAGACCGGAACGGAGAAGACCGTCGTCATCGACATGTCCTCCATTGACCCGACGGCATCCCGCGCGATCGCGGCGGAGCTTGCGAAAAAGGGAATCGAGCTGCTGGACTGCCCGGTGTCCGGCGGCGAGCCGAAGGCGATCGACGGCACGCTGTCCGTCATGTGCGGCGGCAAGAAGGAAGTGTGGGATAAGTATTATGATCTTCTGATGGCCATGGCGGGGTCCGTCGTCTACGTTGGGCCGATCGGCTCCGGCAATGTGGCAAAACTTGCCAATCAGATGATCGTGGCGGCGAATATCGGCGTGGTCGCGGAAGCCCTGACCTTTGCGGAAAAGGCAGGAACAGATCCGGAGCTCGTCTATCAGGCCATCCGCGGCGGGCTGGCCGGTTCCACGGTGCTTGACGCGAAGGCCCCGATGATGCTGGCCGGCAATTACAAGCCGGGCTTCCGCATCGACCTGCACATCAAGGATCTGAACAATGCGCTGAATGCCGCCCATGCGATCAATATGCCTGTTCCGATGACGGCGCATATGATGGAAGTCATGCAGGAACTGAAGAATCATGGCGAAGGCGGAAACGATCACTCGGATATCGTAAAATACTACGAGCGCATGAGCGAGACCTCCATTGTGAAGCGGTAAAGGAGCAGCCAAATGAGAACGGATTATATTAAAGGCGTGATCGTCCCGATCATTACTCCGGTCGATGAAGAAGAGAAGATCGACGAGGCGGCGCTTCGGGATCAGGTGGATTATATCATCGACGGCGGCATGCACGGCGTGCTGGCGTTCGGTTCCAACGGAGAGTTTTATCAGCTGGAAGAAGATGAGATGGAGCGCGGCCTCAGCATTATGATCGATCAGGCCGCCGGCCGCGTACCGGTCTATTTCGGCATCGGCGCCATCAACACGAAAAAGTGTGTCCGTCTGGCCAAAATGGCTGCCTCGCACGGGGTGGACGGCATCTCGGTCCTGCAGCCCATGTTCCTGAAACCCAATCAGGAGGAGCTGTTTACCCACTTTAAGACGATCGCGGAAGCGGTGCCGGATGTCCCGGTCCTGATCTATAACAATCCCGGCCGTGTAGGCTATACACTGACCGCGGATCTGATCGACCGCCTGGCGCACGAGGTGGAAAATATCGTAGGGATGAAGGATACTTCCGGCGATATCACCCTGACGGAAGAGTGCGTACGGCGGACGCTGGATACGGACTTCCATGTGTTCGGGGGCAAGGATACCCTGCTTTACGCCAGCCTCTGCGTAGGGGCGGTCGGCGGCGTCTGCACGGCAGGCAATTTTATGCCGGAACTGGTGGGAGATATCTACGAAAAGTTTGTGGCCGGCGACATTATCGGTTCACGCAACGCTCAGTTTAAGATGAACCCGGTGCGTCTGGCCATGGATCTGGTCCCGTTCCCGACGGCATCCAAGGATATGGCGCTGATGCGCGGCCGGAATACCGGCATTCCGTACCGGCCGAGCCTGCCGACCACGGATGAGAAGATCCTCGCGGAGATGAGAAAAGTCATGACTGAAGCGGGCCTTTTGTAACACGGAGCTTTTCAGTTTACTGACAGAGAAACCGGCTGTTCCTGCGTCATGCAGCAAGCAGCCGGTTTCTTTTCGTTATGCCCGCAGCTTCCGGTACACTTTGTTCATGGCAACCAGAAGGCCGATCCGGTTTTGCGTAAAGAGCTTCAGGATCAGGCGCTGGCGGAGCGGGAGGCAGCCGCTCTTCGCAATGGATCTTAGTTCGGGATGCTCCCGGTTAAAACGTTTGACAAAGGCCTTGACGGCTGCCTTGTTTTTGCCTTCTTCCCAGAAATACATGGCATCGTTTGCGATGCTCTTATAGGCGTTTGCCTTAAGCTTGGTCAGGTGTTCCTCGTCATCCATGCCCCACTGCTTCATAAAGCCTTCAAAAAGCGCAAGGCGGGCAGTGTTGAAGCGCTTGTCCATGGCTTTTTCGTCGAAAACATGCATGACACTGCCGTCATGGATGCGGTAGCGGTACAGGACATCCGGCAGCAGGAGGATCGTTTCGGCCTGCGTGATGGGCCAGAGACAGTGGCAGACGTCTTCACTGTAAGGATTGTCCATAAGGGGAGTATAATCGGTGGGATCGTTTTTCATCAGGTCCGCGCGGATCATCTTCAGGACGAGGCCGTCCAGCAGGTTCGTGCTGATCAGCATCTCATAGATCTCTTTTTTCTCTCCGGAGATGAGCTTTCGCTCCGGAAAGATCGGCGGACGGACCACATCCGGCTGGCCGTTCTCAAAGAAGTAGGAAAGGTCGTAGAGCACGATATCCGGTCTGGGCGTTTCGGCAAGCGCGGCGGATAAGGTCTCCAGCGCGTGATCCTGCAGGATATCGTCTGCGTCCAGCCAGATCAGATACTCGCCCCTGGCCTCGCGGACGGCGGTCCTGCGGGTATATACGGTGCCGCGGTGCGGATTATGGACCGCGCGGATGATGCCCGGATGCGCGGCAGACAGCTTGTCGCAGAGCGCGCCCGAAGCATCCGGAGATCCGTCCTCTACCAGAACGATCTCATAGTCGCCCTTCTGACGCAGCACGGAGGCAACGGTCTCTTCCAGATAGTTTTCGGCTTTGTAGACAGGAATCAGGATGCTGAAGGTCATAACGTTCCCCTTTCCCCGGAACTTGGTGGTGCCTGAAAATGCACTGGTCTTAAGTATAGCACAGATAGAAAAACTTGATAAGCCCTCGAAAATGCTTTATAATTATTCGGAAAGCGGCATGGGAAGTATTGCTGCGGAAAGGAATCTCCTTTGGTCAACGTTCGGATCAGTATTATCATCCCGGTCTATCAGACGAAGGACTACGTGGAAACGTGTGTCCGTTCTTATCTTGCGCAGTCTTTTCCGGATCTTGAGATCCTTCTGATCGATGACGGCTCTACCGACGGCTCTGGCGCCGTGTGTGACGCGCTGGCAGAAGAAGATGCGCGCGTCCGCGTGATCCATCAGAAAAACGGCGGCGTGAGCCGGGCCCGGAACCGCGGCCTTGAGGAAGCAAGAGGCGAATTCGTGATCTTCGGTGACAGCGATGACTGGGTCGATGCGGACCTTCTGGAATGGCTGAGCACAAAGAGAGAAGAGAGCGGCGCGGATGTTGTCTGCCACGCCTATGCTCGGGAGCTTCCCGGAGGCACGGAATATCCTTCCAAGGCCCTGGAAAAGACCTTCATGACTTCGGATGAGTACATCGCAGGCTCGCTTGGCGAGGCCAGCGGCATGATCCTGTCTGCCTGTCTTGGCATGTATCCGAAGGATACGGCAAGGGAGGTCCGTTTCCGCGAAGATCTTCCCTACGGAGAAGACTCCCTCTTTCTGGTCAGCCTGCTGGCAAAGCTGAAGACCGTGTATTATGAACCGAAAGCCTTCTACCATTACCGCGTCACGCGGGAAGGCAACACCCTGGGCAGGACGTCGCTCGCCAAGCTGGAAAAAGTGATCAGCGCGTGTGAAGCGATGACTCGGGTGTGGGAGAACACGGAAGGCAGTGCTTATCATTATCTGCTGCGGCTGCTTGCGGACAACGAGATCGAAGCTGCCAGGACCGCGCATGCCGAAGGAAATCAAGAGGCTTTTCTGCGCCACCGCAGGGCGGCAAGAAAGCTGGCAAAGACGATCAGACACTATGAGGATATCCCCGCAAGAGCAAGGCTGAGACGGACGCTTTCCGCTGCCTCCCCTGTGCTGGGCGTCGGACTGTACAACCGCTTGAGAGGGTTCGAGTAGCAAAGGCCGAGCAGGCCGGATAAAGCTTCCGAAGAGGCTTTTATCGCCTCTGAGTTGCTTACAGACTCTTTTTGTGGTAAACTATGACATCATTTTTAACGGAGGCTCTTTATGGAAAAGAAGACAAGCGTTACCGCCGTCATCAAAAAGATGGGCATCGTCTTCCTGTGCCTCTTTTTCTTTGACTGCGCCTGCACCGGTTCGGGAAGATACATCGCCGTAGGTCCGCTCACGCCGCGCATCCTGCTGGCAGGGCTGATCATGCTCTGCGCAGCCGTTCCGTTCTTTGTGAATATCGAAAAGCAGATCAAGAATCCCGTGAACTGGCTGATCCTGATCTTCCTCTTTTATATGATCTTCGAGGTCTTCCGCGGGCAGGCCTTCGGCAACAACCAGAGCGTTCTGGCAACGGATGTCAAAGGCTTTATCTATCTGCTCCTGATCCCCGGCATGCTGGCGCTCATCACGGAGCAAAAAGACGTCCGGCATATCGTGAATGCGGTCCTTGCCGGCAGCGGCCTGCAGGCACTTTTCTGCGTTGCTTCCAATGTTTTCCTTTCCGCCATCGCCCCCTCCTTCTATGAGGCCTTTGTGGAAGGCATCTGGTCGGTGAACTGGGGAACCATCCTGCCCTGCGAATACGGTGCCTACCGGATCTTCTGCAAGAGCAGCATCTACCTGATCGCGGCCTGCGCGATCTTGCTTGGCCGCATCGTGCGCGCAGAGAAGATCGGCGCGGTGACCGGATACGGCGCGCTCTTCCTGCTGAACGCGGAAGCCATCATGCTGACCTATACCCGCAGTATTTATCTGACCACCGGCGTGGTCTTTCTGCTTACCTTTGTTTTCTGCCTGTTCACGGCGCCGGCAAAAAAGGTGCTGCTGCGCACGCTGCTCTTTATCGTCCTGTTTCTGGGCATTACCTACGGACAGGAACTGCTGCTCCATCAGGGCATCTTCCAGTATGCCTGCGCGCGCTGCTTCCATTTCGATCTGAACGTGCACCTGCCGCTGCCGCATACCTGGGAAGAAGGCGAAGTGGATATGACAGAGATCACTGCCAACTCCAACGAGACCCGCGCAGCTACGGTGAACGGTCTGAAGGCGATCATCCGGCAGTATCC
>CADCPP010000147.1 GCA_902803355.1 uncultured Lachnospiraceae bacterium
ATGGAAAAGGCCGTGGCGGATGTGACTGCCGCCGGCTGCAACGCGCTGGTGGTCTTTCTGGGTAATTTCGGTCCGGAGACGCCGGAAACGCTGATTGCAAAGTACTTTGATGGGCCCTGCATGTTCGTGGCGGCAGCGGAAGGCGACGGTGACCTGATCAACGGCCGCGGTGATGCCTACTGCGGCATGCTGAACTGCTCCTATAATCTGGGCCTGCGGCATCTGAAGGGCTACATTCCCGAATATCCCGTGGGTACGGCAGAGGACATTGCCGGCATGATCGCGGAGTTCGTTCCCGTTGCCCGCGCGGTCATCGGTGTGAAGAATCTGAAGATCATCACCTTCGGCCCCCGCCCGCAGGATTTCTTCGCCTGCAATGCGCCGATCCGGGGACTGTATGAGATCGGTGTGGAGGTCGAGGAGAATTCCGAGCTGGACCTGCTGCTTGCCTACAGAGCGCATGAAAATGATCCGCGGATCGAAGGCGTCTGCCGGGAGATGGCGGAGGAGATGGGAGAAGGCCGCTACTATCCCGAGCTTCTGTCCCGCATGGCGCAGTTTGAGCTGACGCTGCTTGACTGGGCTAAGGAGCATAAGGGCGCACGGAAATATGTGGCCTTTGCCGATAAGTGCTGGCCTGCCTTTCCGAAGACCTTCGGCTTCGAACCCTGCTATGTGAACTCCCGTCTTGCCTCCCGCGGCATTCCGGTGGCGTGCGAGGTGGATATTTACGGCGCCCTCTCCGAATACATCGGCGCCTGCGTCTCCCATGATGCGGTGACCCTGCTGGATATCAACAATTCCGTACCGAAGTCCCTCTGGGAAGAGAAGATCAAAGATACGTCAGATTACGCGCTGACGGATACCTTCATGGCCTTCCACTGCGGCAATACCCCGTCCTGCAAGATGTGCGGAGACAGAGCCGTCAAATATCAGCTCATCCAGCACCGTCTGCTCGAGCCGGAAGGCAGCGAACCGGATTTCACCCGCGGCACCCTGGAAGGCGATATCGCGCCCGGCGAGATCACGTTCTACCGTCTGCAGTGCGACAGTGAGGGCACGCTCCGCGCGTATGCGGCTGAAGGCGAGGTGCTGAATGTACCCACCGGATCCTTCGGAGGCATTGGCGTCTTCGCCATCCCGGAGATGGGCCGCTTCTACCGCCACGTGCTCATCCAGAAGCGCTATCCGCACCACGGCGCCGTGGCCTTCTGCCACTGCGGCAAGGCCCTGTTTGAAGTGTTCAAATATCTGGGCGTTAAGGATATTGCCTATAATCAGCCGAAAGCCCTGCCGTATCCCACGGAGAACCCCTGGGGATAAGCCGGTGCGCGGAGCATAACAAAGCAGAAATAAAACAAAGGCCGTCCGGCACTGTACATGCAGCGTCGGACGGCCTTTTTCTATGCATATATTGAATATTATACGCATAAAAATTTAAAATAAAAAAATATTTCAAATATTTATAAAAAACGCTTGCATTTTTTTAAAGGCTGCTGTATGATGCGGTCCATACCGCGAAAGGCGGTATCGGAAGGAGAGAAGGGATGAAGAAGCTTGTATCAATGATCATGGCGGCAGCGATGGCGCTCTGCCTGTGTGCCTGCGGCGGCGAGAGCCCGGACAAGGCATATAACAATTATCTGAAAGAGATCACCAAGGGCGCGTCCACGGCGAACGGGACCCTGACCGTGGCCCTGAGCCCGGACTTTGCTCCCATGGAGTTTTATGATGCCTCCAAGAAAGGCGATGCGGCGATCGTGGGCTTTGACGTGCTGCTGGCGAATTTCCTGGCCAAGGAACTCGGCATGAAGCTGACCCTTTCTCCCATGAGCTTTGAAGCCTGCATGGCGGCGGTCCAGAGCGGAAAGGCGGATATCAGCATTTCCGGCTTCTCCTGGACCATGGAGCGCGCGGAAAACTACGAGATCACGGACTGGTATGAAGCCGGCGACAACGAGACCGAGCAGGTCATCATCGTCAAAAAAAGCAATGAGAACAAGTATACGAAGGCGGAGAGCTTTGCCGGCATGAAGATCGCGTATCAGGGCTCATCCCTGCAGCAGCAGCTGGTCAAGGAGACCTTCGGCCAGATGAGCGACGTGGATATCAACAATGTGTACAGTGATATCGGCGCCGCGGTAGAAGCCTTAAAAAGCGGCAAGGTCGATGCGGTGGCCGTGGCCAAGGGAAACGGCGATGCCATCATCGCCAATGCGCCGAACGATATTGCTTTCTCCGGCTTTGAATTCGATGTCGATCCGATCTATGAAAACAACGTCTGCCTGATCCAGAAGGGCAATACGGCGCTGCTGGAGAAAGTGAATGCGGCGCTGGCCAAGGCAAAGGAAGCCGGCTACTACAAAGTCTGGTATGAAGCCAGCCAGATCTATTCCTCCATCAAAACAGCCGATGAACTTGGCTACGATGAAAACGGCGTGAAGATCACGGAGACCGCGAACTGACGGGGCGCCCGACGAGCTTCCCGGCAAAGGAGAATTCATTTGGAGACATTCATTTCGAACATCATCAGGATCATGAGCCGCTACGGCCATGTGTTCCTGCTGGAGGGTGTGGCCTACACCCTCCTTCTGTCTTTGATCGCCGTGGCGGGAGGCTCCGTGCTCGGCGCGCTGTTTGCCTTCGGCAAGAGGGGGAAGATCCCGCCGCTCCGCATCCTCATCAACGCGCTCGTGGAGATCGTGAGAGGAACGCCCCTGCTTCTGCAGCTTTACGCAGGCGTGTTTATTCTTCCGCGGCTGATTCCGGCCCTGAACGAGCTGCCGGATATCGTGAGCGTTTCCGTGGTGCTGATCATCAACAGCGCTGCCTATGTTTCGGAGGTCATCCGCTCCGGCATCCAGGCGGTGGATATCGGCCAGACGGAGGCGGCGCGCTCGCTTGGCCTTTCCGAACGGACGACCATGTGGAACGTGGTGCTTCCGCAGGCGGTCAAAAACATTCTTCCCGCGCTCGGCAACGAATTCATTACCGTGATCAAGGAGACGTCCCTGGCGTCCACCTTCTACGTGGGCGATCTGATGACCTCCTACCTGAAGGTGCGGGGCAATACCTTCCTCACACTGGAGTGCCTGACGATCGTCGGCATTCTGTACTTTATCCTGACCTTTACGCTTTCCAAGCTTCTTGCTGCAGCGGAAAGGAGAATGAAGCATGCTTGATATCTGCAATATTTACAAGGATTTCGGCAGCCTGAAGGTCCTGAAAGGCGTTTCCGCTCATGTGGAAAAGGGCGAAGTGATCTCGCTGATCGGCGTGTCCGGTTCGGGCAAATCCACCCTGCTTCGCTGCATGAATCTGCTGGAGACCCCCACATTCGGGGAAGTCTGGATGGAAGGCAAGCTACTCACACAGCCGGATCCCTATCTGCATCCCGAGATCATCCGGGCTTCAAAGACCTTTGAAAAGCTGAAAGCAGCGGGCCTTGCCGATGAGGATGCCATTCGGAAGATCAAAAAAGAAGACCTGTTGCATGAAAAGCACGGCGCGGAAGGCAAGGGATATGTCCGCCTGATGAAGGAGTTTTACGCGGCCAATCATCTGGACGCGAACCTTGCCCGGCAGAAGATGGGCATGGTCTTTCAGCAGTTCAATCTCTTCAACAACCTCTCCGTGAAGGACAATATCACCCTGGCGCCGGTAAAGATCGGGACAGCGAAGCTGAAACAGGCCATCCGCGAAGGACAGAAGACGACGGAAACGAAGGAGAGCATCAAGGCTGCGGCAGAGAAGAAAGCCATGGAGCTGCTTGCCCGTATCGGTCTGGAAGACAAGGCGGACAGCTTTCCGGCGTCGCTCTCCGGCGGGCAGAAGCAGCGGATCGCCATCATCCGCGCGCTGGCCATGGAGCCGGACGTGATGCTGTTTGACGAACCGACCTCCGCGCTCGACCCGGAAATGGTAGGCGAGGTGCTGGACCTGATCAAGGAACTGGCAAAGAGCGGCATGACCATGGTCGTGGTGACGCATGAGATGGGCTTTGCCCGCGAGGTCTCGGACCGGGTCCTCTTTGTGGACGAAGGCTATATCAAGGAAGAAGGCACTCCTGAGGAGATCTTCAGGAACCCGAAGGATGCGCGGCTTAAAGACTTCCTTTCCAAGGTGCTGTAAGCGCGCAGACGATGAAAGAAAAGCGTGAGAGATGATGAATGACAGCCGGAAGATCGCACTGAACGCGATCGAAGAGAAAAAGGACCTTTTCTTTGCCTTATCCGATGAGATCTGGGCGCTCGCGGAGCTTTCCCTGGAAGAGACAGGCTCCGCGGAGGCCTTCTGCAGACTGCTTCCGGAACTGGGGTTTTCCGTAACGAAAAACGTAAGCGGCATCCCGACGGCGTTCTGCGGAAGCTACGGGCAGGGGAGCCCGGTGATCGGGATCCTTGGCGAGTTCGACGCGCTTTCCGGTCTTTCACAGGAAGCAGGCAGCCCTGTGCGGAAGCCTCTTGTGCCGGGCGGGAACGGTCACGGCTGCGGCCATAATCTGCTGGGGGCAGGCGCTCTTGCCGCAGCTTACGGCATCAAATGCTTTCTGGAAGCGTCCCACCTTCCGGGGACGGTGATCTTCTTCGGCTGTCCCGGAGAGGAGGGCGTTGCCTCCAAGGCGTTCATGGCCAGGGACGGCTTCTGGAAGACGCTCGATGCGGCGCTGACCTGGCATCCGGCAGATGCAAACGAAGTGGCAGTCGGCAGCTGCAATTCCTGCATTCAGATCCTCTACCGCTTTTATGGCACGGCTTCACATGCGGCGGCTTCCCCGGAACAGGGGCGCAGCGCCCTGGATGCGGCCGAACTCATGAACATGGGCGTTCAGTTCCTGCGGGAGCACATGCCCGCGGATGCGCGCATCCATTATTCCTTCCTGGACGCGGGCGGACCCTCCCCGAATGTGGTGCAGCCTTCTGCTTCCGTGCTCTACATGATCCGCTCTCCTTTAGTCAAAGACGCCCTTGCCTTAAAGCAGAGGGTGGATAATATTGCAAAAGGCGCGGCGCTCATGACGGAGACCTTGACCGATCAGGTCTTTGTGGACGGGCTCTCCGGAACGGTGCCGAATCATACGCTGGAAAAGCTGCTGCAGGAGGAGATGGAAAAGCTCCCTCTTCCGGACTATACGGAAGAAGAGCTGGCCTTTGGCGCCGCTTTGAAGCAGACTTGTCCGCAGAAGATCCCCGGCATTGCTGCCGCGCACGATAAAGAGGCGGCTGCCGCGTCAGCTGCTTTATCGGATAAGGGCAGAAAACCGTTGAATGATTTTGTCCTTCCGCTGTGGACGGGCGATCACTTTTCCGCCGGCTCTACCGATGTCGGGGATGTTTCCTGGCAGACACCTACCGTGCAGCTGCATACGGCCTGCTTTGTGTCCGGCTCTCCCGGCCATTCCTGGCAGAATGTCTCCTGCGGCGGCTCTTCCATAGGGCATAAAGGCCTTCTCTTTGCGGGAAAGGTGCTGGCTTCTGCCGGCGTCCGCCTCTTTACGGAAAAAGCCCTGCTGCAGGCGGCCCGGGACGAATTTGCCGCCGTCGGGGAATACATCTGCCCCATCCCGGAAGGGGAAAACGCAAGAACGCTTGCGGAATCGGAGAAGATCCCGCCTGCCTTCTCCGGACAGATGACGCAGTAAGAGGTGTAAAAAGAAAATCTTGAATAATATCCCGCGCGAGGATAAAATACAAATGATCCTGTTCATCAGCAGGATCATTTCGTCTGTCTGCATAGAGGAGGCTGATATGAAAAAATGTCTTGCGGTTTTGCTGATCCTGACCATGCTCCTTTCGCTTGCCGGCTGCGGCGCCGGGAATGCGGAGGAGTCCGCGCAGGCAGGCAGTGAAAAGAGCAGCACTGCGGAAAGAAGCAGCGGCACAGCCGCATCATCCGCTTCGGAGACGCAGCCGGAAGAGACCAGGACGCTGGTCCATCCGTACAACGAGGCCATTTCGATGTATCAGGCGCAGGCGCCGCGTCAGGTGCTGGTGCAGGATACCGGCCTTTATGAGACCATGGTCCACGGCCGCTACTTCGACCTGTGGGACAGGCGGTCGGTCTACTTCACCGCGCCGGAGCTCTACGGCTTTGAGACTGTGCTGACCAATATCCAGAATGACAACGCCGCTCTTGCCTGGCTGGCCGATCATGTGGGGGCAAAGGCAGTGCACCAGGAGGCAAATCAGGACAATTACGTCCGTCTGCTTCTGATGCTGATCGTGATGCAGTCGGAGGGCTTTTCCCAGGCGGCAAAAACGCTCTCGGACTATGATACCTTAAAGAGCTTTCCGGACTATACGCAGGATTTCGTGGATATCGGCCTGGATATCGTGGATATGGACGCCTACGGCATCACCGGCGATATGGGGATCAGCCTGGTGAATATGGGGACGAAAACCTTCCAGCTGACGGCCGGCTCGCTTGCGGAGTACGAAATGTACCGGGATGCGGCGAGCAATTATAACAACGCCTATATTCTGCTGGATACCCTGAAAAAGAACACGGCGGACAAGGAACTGCTGAAAGCGGTCGACGAAATCCTGCCGCTCATCGATGAAGCCCGGGACATGATCTTCGGCGGCAATATCGGCGACTATACGACGGATGTGATCGCGGCCGGTCTGGAGAGCGAGCTGTTTGTCAATACGCTGATCGCCTTCATGGAGGAAAGCGCAGCGACGGAAGAGTTTGCCAAAGACACCCTGCCCTTCGTCAAACAACTGAAAGATGTTCTGAGCCTGAAAGCCATTCCCGGCGTGAAGGAAGGAAAGATCATCTTTAAATCCATCCTTCTGGCAGGAGATCTGCTGTTTGACACCTCCAATACCTACAACCGCTATGCGGAGATGAAGTGCCTCTCCGGCATCGCTTCCGCGCTGCGAGGGCAGCTTTCGGCCTATGGCTACGAGCCGGCGCTTGAGCCGGGCGGCATCGAGAAGGCAAAGACCGCGGTCCCGCTCCTGGAATTCTACCTGCTCACCTGCATGCGCGGGGAGTACTGCGCGGAGGAACTGGTCTTAAACGGCGGCGGGATCCTCGATGCGCTGCTTGGCAAAGAGGATGCGGCGAAGGATAAAAAGGTCGAAGACTGGTTCGCGGAGAAAAACGATGTTCTGGCGGAGATCTACAGCGACGCGGATATGATCCTCTGCACCGGAAACGAGATCTACTACCGCTATCTGGAGTATTTCATCCTTCCGGAATACGGCTGGGCGAAGACAGGCAGCCTCGTCTGGGACGTGAAGAGCCTGGACAGCAGTGCAAACGGCAACATGGCGGATGAGGTCGCAAAATACAAAGATAATAAGACCGGGGAGACGGGAACCGGCGTTGTCTCTGCCATCGTGAAGGACTTTGACGACGACGGCGTGAACGATATGCTGGTGCTGCTTCTGGATACCGCGCCTATCAGCAATACGGCGCTCAGCGTGGTCTATAAGAACGCATCGGCGCTGGTGCTTAAGGCAAAGCTCTATACCATGCAGTACAGCGAGCGCCCGGAAGAAGAGACTTCTGGCACGGGGACTCCCGTCACGGGAACAGAGGGCCCGCTTTCCGATAACAATGGCCTTCCCGGAACCGGACTATCCGGCAGCGGGATCCCCGATATCCGGAAATTCTTCCGGGAGCAGGCGGCAAGGTGGCAGCAGATCCATGCCGCAGACTGGCGCCTGATCGACCGTTATACCGTGGTGGAGACCGACAGCATCGATCTGGCCTCGGAATTCTACGGACTTGGCTACGGCTTTATGAAAGCCGGCCTGTATTATCTGGACGACGTCCTTTACTTCTATACGCAGAGCCATATGGACGATTATACCACCTACGGTCCCGGCGTTTCCCGGACCTGGCATGTGGAGGATGGTCGATTTGTCTTTGACAACGCGAGCCGCCGCGTCAGCTGGGGGCAGGGCAGCTTCGCCATCAATCTTGGCGATAACGGCAGGGATTTCGGACCGCTGACCGGTGATATCGAAAGCGGCATACTGCTGAATTTCACGGCAGAGATCTCACGCTACTACAACAAGGGAACGCCGCAGTTTACGACCGTTCTGGAAGACCGCTCCTATATCCGAAAAGTCCTGGAAGAGGGAGAATCGGTCCTGACGGAGAAACGCGGCGCGGAGCCGGTCCGCCGCCATGTCGAGACCATCGAAAACACTCACAAAGAAGACGTGAAGGGCTGGTTGAATGAGATCGCTTCGCAAGGCGGCATCAGCATGAGCTTTGCAGGAGAAAGCAAGGCGTCGACCAGCGGCGCGTACTGGGCAAAGGCTTCGACGGCAAAGGGCACGAGTGTGACGATCAATATCGACCAGGAAGGAAAGATAACACAAGTAGAAGTCCTTGGCAAATATTCGGAGAGGTGCGGAGACTGGCAGGCCGTGAAAGATGCCGTGCTGAAATGGCCGGGACTGAAGCTGCCGCCTGCGGCGCTATCCCGCTTTTCCGGTGACTGCGGCGCTAACGGCAGAGAGGACTATGACTGGGGCTATATCCTCCTTGGCAATATGGACAATATCTTTATCCGGATCGTCTGGAAATAAGAAGAGCGAATAAGAGGAAGCGCCGCGCGGGATCCCGCGCGGCGCTTCCTTTCTTGACCTGTCATTATTTTCCGCAGAGGGCGGCCTGAAGCGCGCTGATCTGCTCCTTGCTCATGCCGCCGGAAAGCAGGAAAGCTTCAGCCCCCGCCTGCAGATCGGCCTTCGCAAGATCCGTCTCATTCCCGGCCAGGACCTGCACCATGGGGTTCAGCACGTTTTCCACGATCACGGTATAGCGCACGCTGTTC
>CADCPP010000148.1 GCA_902803355.1 uncultured Lachnospiraceae bacterium
ATGCAGACAGATGCCGTATGATAGCGGATGCCGTCATCGCAGATCGCTTTGATCTGCTCCCAGGTGGATTCGGGCTTTAACAGGGTGTGATCACACGCCGCAAGTATTTTTTCCAGTTCCATAGTTTCCTCCCTTAAACATCAGCAGGGCTGATGGTCAGTGTATTGATCTTCTGCCTTTCCTTCGCGAGTCGCTGGATCTCGGCAGGCGTTTCCGCCACGCGCAGCTCACGGTTTAAGCGCTCGCGGCGAAGGCGGCGCAGCGATTCCGTCAGGATGCGGGCCTTTTCTTCTGCCGGCGTGTCTTCCGAAAAGCCTTTGCTGAAGATGGCGGCGACTTCTTTGCTCTGCACCTCATCTTCCAGGTAGCGGTTCAGAACGGAGGCGGGCAGGACCTTCCCTTTCGCCTCTTTTTCTCTCAGGATCGTCTTCAGGACTTCTTTGTAGGCCTCAACCGGCATATCCTCTTCTTCAAGCAGTGCACCGGCCCGCGCCGCGGAAATGTCCGATACAGCTGCCCAGTTTAAGAGCATCTGTGCCGCCACCATGAGACCTTCATCCTTCGCGCCGCGGCGGGCTCCCTGCCCAAGGGCGGCGTTTTCATCCGGCTCCGGCTCATCATATTCCGCTTCCCGGCTCATGCGCCTGTTGCCGATGCGGTTCATCATCTTCCGCAGCAGAGCGGGGTCGATGGACTGCCGCTCGCAGACGGCCTGCAGATAGTTTTCCCGTTCCAGTTCATCCGGGAAGGTGGTCAGTTCCTCCGCAAGATGGCGGCAGTAGGCCGTCAGCCCGGCCGGATCCGTAATATCCTGTTCTGTTTTCCAGACATCCGACTGGAAGAGGAAGAAATTGACGGCATTCTTGATGCGCTCCTCGTAGCCGGCCGCACCCTCATGCACGATCAGCTCGTCAGGGTCCTTATACGGCTTCAGATCCAGGACCCGGATCGCAAAGCCTGCTTCGCGAAGGATCGGAATGGCGCGCATGGCGGCCTTAACGCCTGCCGCATCGCTGTCATAGGTAAGGATCACATGGTCTGTGTGACGCTTTAACAGTCTTGCGTGGCCTTCCGTCATGGCCGTACCGAGGGAGGCCACCGCACAGTCGATCCCCGCCTGATGCAGGGCGATCACGTCCATGTACCCCTCCATCAGAAGGTAATAGGTTCTGCGGGTGGATTTTGCCGCAAAAAGCCCGTAAAGATTGCGGCTTTTATCAAAGAGCGGCGTTTCGGGCGTGTTCAGGTATTTCGGCTCACTGCCGTCCATCACTCTTCCGCCAAAGCCGATCACCCGGCTGCTTTTATCCATGATGGGGTACATGACGCGGCCGCGGAACATATCGTAGCCGCCCCGCCCCTCCTTAAACTTGACCAGGCCGCTTATGCGGAGCTCTTCATCCGTATAGCCTTTCTGACTGAGATAGCGGTACAGGATATCGCTGTACCAGCCGTTATCCGGCGCATAGCCGAGCCCGAACCTGCGCAGGGTCTCTGCGCTCAGGCCCCTCCGCGTCAAATAGTCCATGCCCTTCTTTCCGACCGGCTGGCGAAGCTGGTAGTAGTAAAACCTGGCCGCTTCGTTGTTGATCTCCAGCAGTCTTGAGCGCAGATCTTCCCGGCGCTTTTCTTCTCCGGTCATCTCCCGCTTCGGCAGCGTGATGCCTGCGCGCTCGGCCAGATATTCCAGCGCTTCCGGGAAGGACATGCTCTCGTAGTTCATCAAAAAGGTGACCACGTTGCCGCCTGCCCCGCAGCCAAAGCAGTAGTACATCTGCTTGGAGGGGGAAACACTGAAGGACGGCGTTTTTTCACTGTGGAAGGGACAGCAGGCCCAGAGGTTCGCGCCTTTCTTGGTCAGTTTTACGCGCGCGCCGACAACCGCAGCGATATCGCTGCGGCTGCGGACTTCCTCAATCAGTTCTTCAGGGTAATATGCGGCCATAATGCTTCAATCTGAGCCTTAAGTGGTCTTGATATTATCAATGCGCTTGTCCAGCCATCTCAGAGCATCGTGGTAGACGTCGTCGCGGTCCTTCTCATTCAGGATCTCATGCATATCATCCTTGTACAGGAAGACATCCGCGTCGGTCAGGCCGATCTTCTTATAATGGTTATAGACTTTCAGCACCGCCTTGGACATCTCGCCCACAGGATCCTTCATGCCGGCCATCAGCAACACCGGAAGATCCCGGGGAATGCGGTCTTCGTCTTTGCCAAGGGCCAGCGCTTCCAGCGTCTTAAAGAAATCCTTGTAGGCCCAGACCGTGAACGGGAAGCCGCAGAGCGGATCCTCCTTGTACGCATTCACGATCTCTTCGCGCGTGCAGAGCCAGTTTTCCAGCTTGCCTCCGCCATAGCCGCCCACAGCCATGTTTTCCACAAATCTGCTGCGGTAATGATCGCCTTTGAATTTTGCAATGAGCTGTGACAGGCGCTTGCCGATATGCACCAGCAGATACGGCTGGCTGCCGGTCCCGCTTAAGATGATCCCGGCTAGCTCGCGCGGATAGACCGTGATGTAGCGGCGGCCGAAGAAGCTGCCCATCGAGTGCGCGAACATGAACACTGGGCGGTCCGGATATTCTTTTTTGGCAAGCAGGGTCACGGCGTGCATATCGCGCAGCACGCATTCATAGCCCTTTTCTTTGGCAAAATAGCCGAGCTCGCTTTCATCCGTGATGGAGCCGCCGTGGCCCAGATGGTCATGGCCGATCACGGCAATGCCCTGTTCCGCCAGGAAGCCGGCAAATTCATCGTAGCGGGCAATGTATTCCTCCATGCCGTGAACCAGCTGGACCACCGCGCGGGCATCTCCGTCCGGGTCCCAGCGGTAGCCGTGCAAGGTGGTTTTGCCGTCCGACGAAGGCAGTGATATCTCATAACGTTTCATCTCAGAAATACTCCTTTCCTGTGAGAAAACTTTATTCTTCCGTGATCCAGCGGACGATATGCGGCTTGATGGCCCGCAGGGCCAGGCCGCGGTGGCTGATGGCGTTCTTCTCGTCATCAGTCAGTTCTGCCGTCGTCACGCCCCGCTCCGGCAGGTAAAAGATGGGATCGTAGCCGAAGCCGTTTTTCCCGGCGGGCGCATGCGCGATCCGTCCGCAGACCGCGCCTTCCTCGACAAATTCTCTGGGTCTTCCTTCCGCGTCCGGAGCGATAAAGCTCATCACGCAGCGGAAATCTGCGCCGCGCTCTTCTTCAGGGACCTCTTCCATGCGTTCCAGAATGGCGGCGCATTTTTCGGGATAGGGCGTATCCTCGCCCATAAAGCGCGAGCTTAAGACGCCGGGCGCCCCGTCAAAGGCGTCGATCTCCAGGCCGGAGTCGTCTGCCAGAACGGCCTGTCTGGACGCTGCAAAGACTGCCCGTGCCTTGATCAGCGAATTCTCCTTAAACGTGGAGCCGGTCTCTTCAATGTCCAGGTCCAGTCCGGCTTCGTGCATGGTCAGAACTTTCACGTCCATCCCTTCCAGCATCTCTTTGACTTCTCTTGCCTTATTCGGATTGCCTGTAGCAAAAATCAGTGTTTTCATCTTTTTTCATCCTCTCCTCGGCGGCTTCGGGCCGGGGAATTCGTAGAAATAGGTCTTCATCATGCCGTTGTAGATCTTGCGGTTCTTCGCGGCTTTCAGTCCCATGTCCCGCTCGGCGTCCTTGTACGCGGTGATCACATAGGCAGACCAGCTATCCAGCGCGCGGAACCGCTCGCCGAAGCTTTGATAGAGCGCCGGCAGCGCGGCTTTCTCTTCGATCCTCTCGCCATAAGGCGGGTTGGTCACGATAAAGCCGTATTTTTTCGGATGGCTGAGCTGCGCCACATCCCGCTGCTGAAAATGGATCAGGCTGTCCACGCCGGCGGCTTTTGCATTGTCTCTTGCCGCCTTGATGATCTCTCCGTCCAGATCGTAGCCCTGGATATCACAGTCCTGTGGCAGCTGCACGAGGTCTTTTGCCTCTTCCTTTGCCTCCTGCCAAAGCTTTTCCGGGATCAGGTTTTTCCAGCCCTCCGCGGTAAAGCTCCGGTTCATGCCCGGCGCGATATTTGCCGCCATGAGCGCCGCTTCGATGGGGAAGGTCCCGCTGCCGCAGAACGGATCCACCAGAATGCGGTCTCCCTTCCAGGGCGTGAGCAGAAGCAGCGCCGCCGCAAGTGTCTCCGTGATGGGTGCCTTGCTGACCAGCTTCCTGTACCCGCGCTTATGGAGTGAATCTCCGGAAAGGTCGATGGCCGCCGTGACCTCATCCTTCATAATGACTACCCGGATGGGATAGGACGCCCCGCTCTCCGGGAAGATATTCAGATGGTACCTGCTCTTCAGCCGTTCCACGACCGCCTTTTTCATCACAGACTGGATATCCGTAGGGGAAAAGAGGGCGCTTTTTACCGATGCCGCCTTAGCCACCCAGAACCTGGCATCGACCGGGAGGAATTCCTCCCAGTGGAGGGCTTTCGTACCCTCGAACAGTTCGTCCCAGGTCTTTGCACTAAAGCTGCCCACCTGAAGCAGCACCCGCTCCGCCGTCCGCAGAAAGACATTGGCACGCGCCCCGGCCTCCGCATCGCCCGCAAAGAAGACCTTTCCGTCTTCCACCTTGACGATATCGTAGCCGAGGTCCCAGACCTCCCGTTTCAAAACCGCTTCCAGGCCGAAATGGCACGGCGCGATATAGGTATACATGCTTCTCACCTTCCTGCAGTCAGCCTTATTATAGCAGGTTTATGTATCCGCCGCAAGCATTCGCTGCGCTTTCCGTTTTTGCCGTTTTCAGCTTACGGTTCCATGCCCATCTGATCCCCGTAGGCGTTCTCATAGAGGATAAACATCTCATTGTTCTGATAATCTTCGCCCTTGCCATAGGGATCATCGTTCTTGCGGGTGATCACATGGACGCGGTAGCCCTGTTCGTTGAAATCCGCCTCATAACCGGTGAAGCTGATCTCACGCTCCACCTCGCCCAGATTCGTCCAGTAGCCGTAGCAATGATAGTAGTTCTCGCGGTGCTTCAGCTGGCCGTCCTCGGTATAGCTGCTTTCCGTCCTTTCTTCATAGGACAGCACGCCTTTGTTGTACAGGCATTTTGTATTGCTCAGCACGTGGCCGTCAGCGTCATAGCTGCTCTCCTCCGTAGAATAGAGGCAGCGCTCTTCCGAGCCGTAATCCACATAAGTATAGTTTTCGATGCGGAGCACATTGCCGGCCGCGTCATAGGTCGTCACCACATCGGGTTTTTCCCGGCCTTCGATGTAATACCTGTCCGCGTGACTGTCCACCGCCTGATATGCCCAGGCTGTCTCGATATAGCCGCCGTCTTCCCGGTATTCCCAGGTCTTGTATTTCAGATGCATGCCGTCCGTATTCAGATATTCCGCAGCGTGTCTTCCCTGTTCATCCAGTTCGAAAGTATGCGTGTGCACGACCTCGCCGCTCGAGGGATCCACCGTCCGCGCCTCGATCATCACGTCATCATCGTTGTACTCATATTCCTTCAGGCCGCCCAGTCCCATGGTCGCGGTGGCCATGCGGCCTTTTTCATCATAGGTATATTCGTAGTGCCAGTTTACACGGCCGTCCGTATAGGTCTTCTTATCCAGCAGGTTTCCGTTGTCATCATAGGTATCTTCTTCGGTCCTGATGCCCTTGGAATTGTAGCTGACCTCATGCGTCAGAATGCCTGCTTCATTAAAGCTCTTTTCGCTGCGCATGATATCGTTGCAGTAGGAACGGATCTCCCGGCCTTCACTGTCATAGTCATATTCCCAGACCGAGGTGATCTGGCCGTCCGTGTTCACATAGGTCACCCGGACACGCAGATACTGATCATCCGGCAGGGATGTCAGACCGGGGGTATAGATCTTCGCGCCTTCCTTTGCCAGGCCGACAGCGGCAAGAGCATTCTCGTACCCCTCTTTGATCTGCGTCCTCCAGGCCTGGTATTCGGTCTCTTCCTCGCTCTGATCATAACAGTTGACCGTGTACAGCTCTGTCTGACGGTACGACTTACCGTCATAAGTATACCGGTCCGTCTCACGGTCATAGCTTAAGCGGCTCCAGTCAAATTCGCAGACCTCTTCAAATCTGCCGCCGGAGACGCGCCCAAGATAGCGGCCGTTCATGGTCTCCGCCGTGTCATAAAGGACATAACGGCTTCCCTTTTCATCTTCCCAGATGCCGATGCCGATATTATCCGCGCCCATGCGGTAGGCCGGGCCGGTATACAGGCAGTCCGCAGAAAGCAGACCGCTCTTCCAGATCTCCATGACATAGTCATAGTACCCGCTGTCATTTGGCTTCGGCGTCACAAAGATCAGTTCTTCTTTCCGGTCTCCGTCAAGATCGGTCGCCAGGACGAGGCCCATGCCGTTTACGCGGGTGATAAAGTCCTTCACAAAGCAGGGTTTTCCATACGTTTCCTGCTTTTCCCGGATGACCGCGGCAAGATGCTGCTGCCAGAGCGGCTGCCATGACAGAATGTTCGGGCGCGAAGGCTTTGTTTCTTCCTCCGTTTCCGCTTCTGCCGTGCTTTCTCTCCGGCTGCGGGTGCTTTGTTCTTCTTCCTCGGTACTGCTTCTCCCGGCATTGCCGCAAGCGCTCAGGATCATAGTGAGGATCAATAACAGGATCAGTGTGATTCTTCCGGAATGCTTCATGCTTCTCCTCTTCCCGCCGCTTCCTTTTTTCCGAAGAATGCGGGATCAATAGTATAAAAATACCATAACTGCGCTGCCTGCGCAATCCTTCCGTGAAGGCAGGCCTTTCGCAGGACCGGCTTCTTCCCTTCCGTTTTCAGCACTTTCTGCCGCCCAGAAAGCAGGCAGAGACTTTGATTCTATGAAGGGCCTGCGCTGCTTTTTCAAAGGGGTTTTCTTCCAGAACCGTAAAATCTGCCGCAAAGCCCGGTGCGATCCTGCCCTTGAAGTTTTCCTCAAAGCTTGCCTCCGCGCCGCGGACAGTGAAACTGTCCAGCGCTTCCCGGAGGCTGAACGCCTCCTGCGGCAGGTAGGGGCCTGTCCCGTCGAGCGAGGTGCGCGTGACCGCGCATTGGATCCCCCGCATGACGTCGGGCGCTTCCACCGGGGCATCCGAGCCGTTCGAGACCGAAACGCCGCTCTTCAGCAGGGTCTTCCAGGAATAGGAGGACGCCGCCAGTTCCTTCCCCGCCCTCGCCTCAACGATATGGTTGTCGTAATCAAGGAAGATCGACTGGGCATAGACATGGAGTCCCAGATCGCGGATGCGGGCAAGCTGCTCCGGCCGCGAGATCTGACAATGCACGATGCCGTGGCGGTGATCTGCACGCGGATGCTCCGCAAGGGCTTTCTCCAGCGCGTCAAGGACCTGGTCCAGGCAGGCATCGCCGATCGCATGGACAGCGATCTGCATGCCGTGCGCGTGGGCAAAACCGATCATTTTTTCCATTTTCTCTTTACTGAACAGCGGAAAGCCGGAAGTCGCGGGATCATCTGCATAGGGGCGCGAAAGCCAGGCCGTACGGCTGCCGAGCGAGCCGTCGCCGAGCATTTTCAGCGGACCGATGCGGAACATCCGGCTGCCGGTTCCGGTGAGATTTCCGGCTTCGATGAAGCGCTCAAGTTCGCTTAGTTCCGTAAAATTGGCCTGTTCGTATACACGCACGGAAAGTTTGCCGGCTTCTTCCAGTTCGTGGTAGGCGGCATTCACCGTTTCGAACGGCACGCCCCGGAAAGTGCTGTAATCATCGCTCTGCACGCTCGTAATGCCGTAAGCATTGAGCGCGCGGCAGGCTGTGCGGATCATCTCCTTTATCTCTTCCTTATCCGGCTCCGGAACGTGAGCACTGACAAGCTCGATGGCATTATCGTAAAGCCGTCCATCCGGAACGCCGTCCTTCATCCCGATGAGGCCGCCCGCAGGAGACGGGGTATCCGGACCGATCCCGGCAAGCGCCAAAGCGCGGGAATTGACCACGCAGCAGTGCCCGCAGGCGCGCGTGATCATGAGCGGATACGCCGTCGTGACCTCATCCAGATCATGGCGGTCCGGCATGCGGGAAACATCGGAAAAATAGTCCTGATTCCAGCCCCGGCCTTTGATCCAGCCCCCTTCCCGCGGCGGGTTTTCGGCGGCATATTTGCGAAGGTACGCAAGGAGGCCTGCCAGGCTGTCCGTATGCTCTGCAAGGCGCGCCGCCTTAAGCGACTGTCCGTAGTTTACGAGATGCATATGCGAATCGTTGAAGCCGGGGCAGACAAAGCACCCCTTCAGATCCGTGCAGACCGTTTCCGCATCGGCAAGCGCGAGGATCTCCGCGTCATTTCCGACCGCGCGGAAGAAGCCGTCCTCTACGAGAAACGCCTGCTGCAGCGCTTCTCCGCCCGTATAAACTTTCCCGTTGTAAAAGAGCTGTTTCATCTTATTCCCTCCGCGCAGCGTATTGCGGGCCTCCTCGGCCCCCATCGGCATCATAGCATAAAAAACGAAAACAAAAAACCGGACTGCCGCGAAAAAAGCAGTCCGGATAAGATTCTCCCGCCCTCTCAGGCAAGTTTCATGCAAAAAAATGCTTATTTCGACCCGCAGAAAAATTCTTCCCCGCTGCATCTCTGCCGCCGGCTGCTTCGGATCAGTATTTTTTTGCGTCCTTCACATGATCCAGGTGATCCTGCCAGGCCGCAAGGTTCCTCGGGTTCTCGGAGACCTCGGTATCGCCCACGCGCCACCAGGAGCCGTAGCCGTCGGTCATGGACTTCGGCATGACGCGGATATCGAACACGACCGGAACGTCCTTGATCTCCTTTGCCTCGGCAAGGGCCTTCGTCAGATCTTCCATGGAGCGCACCGTGAAGGCCCGGCAGCCGTAGCCTTCCGCGATCTTTGCGAAATCGACCGGGATGAAGCTTCCGGAATGCTCCCCGTCCTCGCCGCGGAAGCGCAGCTCGGTGCAGAGCGTATCGTTGCCGTGGCCGACCTGCAGGTTATTGATGCAGCCGAAGGAAGCGTTGTTGAACACGCAGACATTGATCTTCCTGTGTTCCTGCACGGCGGTCAGCAGCTCGGAATGCAGCATGATGAAGCTGCCGTCGCCCACCATCGCGTAGACGTCGCGGTCGCCGATCGCATACTTTACGCCCAGCGCGCCGGAGATCTCATAGCCCATGCAGGAGTAGCCGTATTCCATGTTGTAGGTGTCGATGCCCCTTGCGCACCACATGCGCTGCATGTCGCCCGGGAGGGAGCCGGCGGAGCCGATCGCGACGTCATCCGGATCGATGGCGAAGTTTATGGCGCCGAGCACGGCCGTCTGGGTCAGGCAGGAGTGAAGGTCCTTCGCAAAGCGCTCCGCGGACGAAGCGTTCGCATCGTTGACCTCCGGCACATAGCCTTCACCGTATTCGGTATGCTGCAGGCGCTCAAGTTCCTTTGCCCAGCGCGCTCTGGCTTCTTCGATCTGCCCGGTATACGGTGCCCTGTAGCCGTCAAGCTTTTCCAGAAGCGCCGGCAGGGCGCGTTTTGCGTCGGCGATCACGGGGACCGCATCCAGCTTCAGTGCCTGGAATTCGGACACATTGATATTGACAAATTTCGCATCTTCGCGGAACAGCCATTTGGAGGAGGTGGTGAAGTCGGTATAGCGCGTGCCCACGCCGATGATCACATCTGCTTCCTTCGCGATCTCGTTGGCCGCGGAGCAGCCGGTCACGCCCACCCCGCCAAGGTTCAGCGGATGATCATACAGAACGGCGCTCTTGCCCGCCTGCGTTTCCGCGATCGGGATCCCCGTGGCTTCGGCAAAATGCCTGAATTCTTCGTGAGCCTCGCTGTAGCGCACGCCCCCGCCGCAGATAAGCAGCGGCCGTTTTGCCTCCCGGATCAGCTTTGCTGCTTCTTCCAGCGCTTCTTCTTCGGGAAGGCGTCTTGCGAGCCTCCAGACCCGGTTTGCAAAGAAGGATGCGGGATAATCATAGGCTTCGCCCTCCACATCCTGCGGGATGGCCAGGCAGACCGCACCGGTATTTGCCGGATCGGTCAGGACACGGAAAGCAGAGAGCAGCGCGCTCATCACCTGCTCAGGCCGCACGATCCTGTCCCAGTAGCGGCAGACGGCGCGGAAGGCGTCATTCGTGGAAATAGACAGATCCTGCGTCTGCTCGATCTGCTGCAGGACCGGATCCGGCTGGCGGCAGGCGTAGACATCGCCCGGAAGGATCAGGACAGGGATATTGTTGGCAGTGGCTGTTGCGGCAGCCGTCACCATATTGGCGGCACCGGGCCCTACGGAAGAAGTCACGGCAATGATCTTTTTGCGCTTCATCTGCTTCGCAAAGGCTACCGCAGTGTGCGCCATGCCCTGCTCGTTCTTGCCCTGCCAGACTTTAAGACGATGCGTCTCCTGACGGAGCGCCTGCCCAAGGCCAACCACGTTGCCGTGGCCGGGCAGCATGATCACGCCCTCCACGAAAGGATGTTCCTTCCCGTCATAGGCAATAAACTGATTCTCCAGAAAACGGACCAGAGCCTGAGCCATGGTCAAACGGACTGTCTTCATCTTTTCCTCCTTCATTCGCCGTGCAGGCTAAAACGCATCAGCCCTGAAAAATATGATCGTTGGCATCTTCCTTCCAAAGCCAGGCATGCTCCGGTTCATCGATGCGGGTCTTGTCCCAGGGATCGTCCTCCAGATGACGGATGCCCCAGGAATAGCACATGGCATAGCCCGGCGCGGCGGCCTGGGAATGCATGCCTTCGTTAATCACAAGGCAGCCGTTGTGGCCGGTCCTGTGGACTTCACCGTTCGAAAAGCCTACGCCGAAGCCCTGCGGATGGTCAAAGCGGTAAAAATAGACTTCGGGCTGCGGGTGGAAATGCGGCGGATAGGAAGACCACTTTCCGGGATAATTCAGCACTTCGCCCAGGACCATATTGGAGAACGGCGCGTTGTCCAGATCGAAGAAGGTCTTTATCTCGCGCTGCATGGTCCCCATCAGTTCGCCGTTTGCCCCTGCGTGCTGGGTCTGAACGGTCTCCGGCGTATAGAGCACGGCCTCGTAATCCCGCTCGTTGTCCGTCTGCTGGAGATAGATCTCCGCGTGCGAGCGCGCCTTGATCCGGATCTCGGTATTTCGCGGTGCCAGCAGGCAGTATGCTTCATAGTGGAAGCAGTCCGGGCGTGACGCCTCCACGTGCTTTTCTCCCCAGGTCAGTTCGATATCGCCTTCAAACAGCAGGACGGCCGTTTCCTTGACCGGATCGTTAATGCCGTATTCGTCGCCCTCTTCCATCACCAGAAGGCCGATGTCCATGCGGGTGCCCAGATCGTCCGCGGCCGTATCGATGTAGGCGTTGTACCCGCGGTGCAGTTCCTTGTTGAAATACATTTCTTCCTCCTTACAGCCCTGTATGCTCCGCAATATAGCGGCGTCCTTTGATCGCGTATTCCAGCGGATTCGCCCTGGCCGGATCCTGCTCGGCTTCCACCAGCAGCCAGCCCTCATAGCCGGCCTGGGAAAGCAGCTGAAAGACCGGGTCGAAATCCACATCGCCGTCGCCCGGCACGGTAAACGCACCGTTCCGTACGGCAGTGAGAAAGCTCCAGTTATTCTTCCTTGCCTGTTCCACTACAGAAAGGCGCATATCCTTTAAATGCACATGGCCCACGCGGTCCACATACTTTTTCAGCATGACAAGAGGATCTTCTCCCGCGAAGGTAAAGTGCCCGGTATCATAGCAGAGGAACACATAGCGCGGATCCGTATGACTCATCATGCGGTCGGTCTCTTCGGCGGTCTGCACTACCGTTCCCATATGATGATGGTAGCAGAGCCTGAAGCCTCTGTCCGCTGCCGCCCTGCCAAGCGCGTTCAGACCCTCGCAGAGCCGGTCCCACTCTTCGTCATTCATGACATGTTTAAAGCCGCCGGTCAGGATGGGCGTGTCCATCTGCCCCTGGATCGAATAGCTCTGCTCGGAGACATTGATGCGGTTTGCGCCGACTGCCGCGAGGAAATCGAGTTCGCGATGAAACTCGGCCAGATTTTCCGAAAGCGGCTTAGTGAGCAGGAAGGAGGAGAACCAGCGGCTCGCGATGCGCAGGCCGCGCAGATCCAGCTCCCGCTTCAGCTCGGCAGGGTCCTTCGGATATTTGTTGCCGATCTCGCAGCCGGCATAGCCCGCGAGCGCCATTTCGCTCACGATCTGGCGGAAGCTGTTCTCCGCGCCGAGCTCCGGCATATCATCGTTGCACCAGCCGATCGGGGCGATGCCCAGAAAAACCTTTGAAGAGTCAAACATTTTGATCTTTCTTCCTTTCCTCAGCATGGCGGAAGCAGGCTTTCCGCAATCATCCGTCTTGCTGTGTGTTCTGCCTTTCCCTTCTTTCAGGGAAGGTTTTTATTCAACGTGCGGCAGGGTGGAGCCGCCGTACGGCATGCTCAAAACGCGCGCATCCGGTCCCAGCTTCGCAAAAGCATGATCCAGGGCTGCCTGCGCCGAAGGCTGGGGTATCAGGAACAGCGAGCGCACGAAATCCGCATCCAGCTCACTCACCAGATCCACCTCTGCCCTCTCGAGCACCATGGCAATGGCCGCTGCTTTGTGACCGCCGAGTTTGAATTCTCTCCCGATCCGCTCGATCAGCGAGTGCGCCGTGGGCGCGGTGGTCATCCACTCCTCAAAGGTCTTTTCCCCAAGACCCTCCCGGCAGGAACCGATCAGAATGATGATCCCGCCGTCCTTGACCGCGTGCTTGGCGTTGTCGAGAGCCTTCTGGGTCTGATACAGGTTCAGATCCTTCGGCGCGCCGCCCTGCGAGACCAGAACGATATCGGCCGCTTCGGGAAGAGAGATGCGGTACAGCTGATCCAGAAACGCGCAGCCTTCGCGGTGCGCAAGGGTCACATCGCCCGCCACGGCCTTCAGGATCTCCTTGTGCTCTGACAGGACCACGTTCAGGATAAAATCGATGCCGACCATTCCTCCTGCTTCTTCGATATCCTTCCGAAGCGGGTTGTTTTCCAGCGAGCCCGCGCAGCACTGCGGCAGCACCATGCGCGAATGATTGGCCTGGATCGCGGCCCGCGTGGAGCAGCCGGGCATGATGGCCTTTGCGCCGCCCGAATACCCAGCAAAGTAGTGATATTCGATATTTCCGAGACAGATGCGCCTGTCCGCTTCCGCGACGGTGCGGGTAATGTCCACCGGCGTGCCGTAGCTTGTCACACCGAAGGAAACGCAGTCGTCCGGATCGCTGTCGATGCAGCGGATCTCACGAAAAGCCCGCTCTCCGGCAAGCTTCCTGTGTTCCTCTTCCGTCTGCTTTCTGTGGCTGCCCAGGGCAAAGACCAGGGTGATATCCTCCGGTCTCACACCGCCCGCATACAGCTCATCGAGCAGCTGCGGCATGACCTTCGCCGTCGGCATGGGCCTGGTCACATCGCTGGTGATGATCGCCACCGTCTCGCCGGGATGCACGATCTCGCGAAGACGGGGCGAACCGACAGGCTCCCGCAGCGCGCGGGCGATCTCCTCCTCTTCCCCAAGGCCGGCGGGTACAGGGTTTGCGTGGAGCTCCCCGATCAGATTCTTCTCCGGGACCTCCACCTCCTGAATGCCGTTTCCGAAGCCGTAGCGCAGCTTCATCTTCCTCTGTCTCCTTCTGTAAAACGAATTGATTCTGCGGCAAAGCGGCCCTTCGCTGCCCCGCCGCATGTTTTTTACTCATTCACAGCGGCAGCGCCGACCCGTGACGCAGCGCCGCAACGACCGGCAGTTCCTCACCGCTAAGGAAGCGGATGAGGGCGCCGCCGCCCGTGCAGATATAGCCCATCTTGTCCGTCAAGCCGTACTTTTCGGTCGCGGCGATGGAATCTCCCCCGCCGACAACGGTAAAGCCTTCCGTATCCGCAAGCGCCTGCCAGATCGCCTTTGTGCCAAGCTCCGTCTCCGGCTTTTCGAAAACGCCCATCGGCCCGTTTACGAAGACGGTCTTCGCCGCGAGGATCTTTTCACGGTAAAGCTTCGCCGTCAGGCTGCCGATATCCACGGCACCTGCCTCTTCGGGGATCTCTCCGATCACAGCTTCTTTCCGCACGCCGTTTTCCGTCCAGGCCAGGTCCTCCGGCAGGACGATCTTTTCCCCGTATGTTTCGTAAAGCTGTTTTGCCTTCGGGTAGAATTCGGTATAATTCGAGGCTTCGATAAAGGCCTCGCTGCCCTTCCCGATCTTTTTTCCGAGCGCGATCAGGAAGATGTTTGCCACCAGACCGCCGGTCAGGATCTCATCCGCCGTGCCGCGGGAAAGGACCGTTTCCATCATGCGGAAGGCATCGGAGATCTTGGCGCCGCCGAGCACGAAGACGCAGGGCCGCCCAGGCGCTTCCATCAGGCCGGAAACGGTGCAGTATTCCTGTTCAAAGAGTCTGCCCATGGCGGAGGGAAGGACCTGCTCGAAGCCGCAGAGGCTCGGCTGGTCGCGGTGCGCCGCCGCAAAGGCATCGCACACGTACAGATCCGCGAGCGGGGCCAGCTTTTCCACGAGCAGGGTCTTTGCCTGCTCCTCGTGAGTAAGCCGCAGCTTCATCTCAAAGAGCGTCTGTTCCTCCGCGACGAAGCGGACGTTGTCAAGAAGGAGGATCTCACCCTCTTTCAGCGCGCGGATGGCATCCCGCGCGGCAGGGCCGCAGACGTCATCGATCCATCCGACCTTCCTTCCGAGCAGCTCGCTCAGCACCTTCGCGTGCGGTCTTGTCGTATAATAATTCTTGTATTCGATATCGCTGCCCTGATGCGCCAGAAGCACGAGCTTTGCGCCTTTATCGGAAAGCTCCCGGACCGTGGGCACGCAGGCCCGGATCCGGTTGATGCTTTTTAAGCTATCGCTCGTCCGGTCCACCGGCTGGTTGATATCCACCCGGCAGAGGACGGTCTTTCCTTTCACATCCAGTTCATCCAGCGTTCTGATCCCGAAGCGCAAGCGAAACACCTCCTTTATCTCTCCGGCCGGAAAGGCCGAAGGGGCAGACAGTCTGTCCGCCCCGCAAATGTCTTATTTGAATCTGCCGATCTTCAGATACTTGTTGGTTTCGGCCGTGCCCTCTTCGCGGGTCAGCTGCATCTTCATGGCGGCGCGGATGGCGTCCATTGTTTCCGGAATGGTCACGCTCTCCTGCGGGATATTGATGGCATACATGATGTCGTTGCCGCTCTCCACGATGCTGTCTTCCCAGAGGCCGATCTCGTACATATCGCCCCGACGGTTGCCCAGGTCGCGGGCATATTTGAACAGGGACGCATTGCCCTTGAAGCCTTCGTCGATGGTGACGGTGCGGATGCGCGGGTGCGCGCGGAAGACCTCGAGGGCCTGCTCGCGGGTGATCTTTTTGCCGTCCTTTGCCGTAGCTAACACCGTGATGATATGGCCGTGAGTGACCGGGGTATGGACCAGGATACCGGTTGCTTCCACGTGCGGCATGATGGTCATCAGGTCGAGAGCCTGATGGGACGGCGCCTTGTCGATCTGCAGGGCATTGGTCAGTCCGCGGTGATAATCGCCGGGATCGGCCACGCGGCGGATAATGGTGATCGCCACCTTCTCGATGCCGATGGCGCGGTCGAGCGCATCCACGGTGCGGATAAGGCCGGTGGTGTTGCAGCTGGTCAGCTTCAGATAATCCTTGCCGACGCCCTGTTCATAATTGGCATAGCCGTGGAAGAAAACGTCCGCTACGGAATTGGCTTCGCCGCCCTGGAAAATAGCCTTCACGCCGAGCTTTTCGTAGATCTGCTTGTTTTTCGCGCCCACGCCGCCCGGAGAGGAGTCCAGCATGATATCCACGTTCTTGCACAGGTCCTCAAAGGTCCCGGCTACGGGAATATCGTATTTCGCAAAGGCAGCGGGATCAGCCCCATCCACCAGATACAGATTGTATTTTACATCATTCGCGCCGATCATGTCGTTTTCCCGCAGCGCGCGGATCGACAGCGAAGGGACCAGATCGGCGATCCCGACCAGTTCCATATCGCCCTGCATGGCCACGCCGTCCGCAAGACGCTGTCCGATAGTGCCGTAACCGGCTACGCCAACTCTTACTTTACCCATTGTGATCTCCCTTCTGTGATCAGATCTCTGATAATTTGACCGGACGGTGTTCGTCCATGGACTTCTTGCACGCGGCGGCGAGCTGCACGGAGATCAGCCCGTCTTCGATCCCGGCCTCGGGCTCGGTATCGTTCACGATGCAGTCGATAAAGCTCCGGATCTCCGCCTGATAGGCGCCCATGTAGCGTTCCAGGAAGAACCAGAGCGGTTTTTCGGAAATGATCCCGTTCACTGTGGACAGTACCGTATTGTTCGCCGCGTCGTTACTGCTCGCGATGCAGCCCTCGGAGCCGAAGACCTCGCCGCGCTGATCGTAGCCGTAGACCGCCTTGCGGCAGCCGTCGATGGTCGCAAGCGCGCCGCCCTTCAGCTTCGCGGAAATGACCACGGTATCCACGTCGCCGGCCTCGCCGATCGCGGGATCCACCAGATTCGCGCCGTACGCCGTGACCTCTTCGACCTCATCGCCGGAGAGGTAGCGCAGCATATCCAGATCGTGGATCATCATGTCCAGGAAAATGCCGCCGGAGACCGCCACGTACGCCGGGGACGGCGGTTCGGGGTCACGCGAGCTGATGCGGATAAATTCCACCTTGCCGATCTTCCCTGCCGCGACCGCGTCATGCATGGCGCGGTAGTTATGGTCAAAGCGGCGGTTGAAGCCCACCTGATATTTCAGCTTCTTCGGGGAAGCCGCGAGGGCTGCCTTCACCTCTTCGATGCGTGAGGCCAAGTGGTCCACGGGCTTTTCGCAGAACACGTGCTTGCCGGCTCTGATGGCTTCAATGGACAGCGGCGCGTGCTGATCGGTGGAAGCACAGATGAGGACCGCGTCGATGCGTGGATCATTCAGGATCTCATGATAGTCCTTCGTGATCTTCTCTACGCCCACGCTTTCCAGCCAGGAAGCGACCTCATCCTTCATATAGGGATCGGCAACCGCCAGCACTTTTGCTTCCGGAACGCCGGTCATGATGCTCTTCATATGGACCTGGCCGATGCGGCCGGCCCCGATGATACCAACGTTGATCATCTTTCTTTACTCCTTATTCTCCGTAAACTTCGCCCTTGCCTTCGGTCAGCGAGCGGTAGGCTCTTTCGACCTTGGCCCAGTTCTGGTCGAGATCAAGCGCAACGCCTCTGCCTACGCCGCTCACGATGACGCCCGAACCGATCTCCTCGATCTGTCCGCCGAACTCCCGAAGGAGCGCCGGCGCGCTGCCGGGCTGCGTGGAACGGCCGTCAAAGATCACATGGACGTAGACTTCCTTCAGACCTTCCGCCTCAGCCATCTTCAGGACGGCAAGCGGATAATCCACCGAGCCGTGTGAGGATTTCTTGGTCAACAGGCCGATCACATGCAGGGCGTCGCCTCTCTCCTTCACGTCGCGGATGGTCTTCAGGAAGACCGGATTCTCATAGAAGGAGCCGTCCTTCATGGCATTGTCCAGGCGGACGTCATCCTGCAGGACCACGCGGCCGGAGCCGAGATTGATGTGTCCGGCTTCGGAGTTGCCGGTCTTGCCTTCCGCAAGGCCTACGGCGGGGCCGGAGGCATCCAGCTGTGCGGTAGGGTTCTCACTGACCAGCGCGTTCCATACGGGCATGGGCTCGGTCGCCAGAGGATTGTCGGCCGTGGGGGCATCCAGTCCCCAGCCGTCCAGGATAAGCAGCAGGACCTTGCCAGTCTTTTCGAAGCCAAAGAGGGGCGATCCGGTCATTTCCTTCGGCTGCGGAAGCCCCATGGCGGAAAGGACGGTCGGCGCGACGTCACAGAGTTTTCCGCGGTTCGTCAGGCGGCGGATGCCTTCCCCCACGGCGCTGATGGCGACCAGATTGGTGGTATGCGAGACATGCGGTCCGCCATCAGCGGTGTGCAGGTCTTCGATGTTGCCGTGGTCAGCCGTGACAAAAACGGTATAGCCTTCCTCGCGGGCTACCTTCAGGGTCTCGCCCACGTATTTGTCGATGGCCACGACCGCCTTGCGCTTCGCATCGTCATTGGACGTATGGCCGATCACATCGCCGTTCGCGAAGTTCGTTACGATGAAATCATAGCCTTTTCTCAGGCCGTCCGCCAGTGTTTCCGCCACCTTCGGGAGGCTGAGCTCCGGAACAGTATCAAAGGATACGCCCTTCGGCGAAGGAATGCGGATGTCATCTTCGCCCGCAAACGGGGTCTGGTTGCCGCCGTTGAAGAAGAAGGTGACGTGAGCGTATTTTTCGCTCTCTGCCAGATGCAGCTGCGTCTTTCCGGCTTCCGAAAGCACCTGCGCGAGGCCCTTCTGCACCTTGGAGGGCGCAAAAGCGATGGGCAGGTAGGTGTATTTTTCATGATACATCGTCAGGATCACGAAATCCAGGGGATCGATCTTTTCTCTGGCAAAGCCGGCAAAGGCCGGATCGGTAAAGGCATCGGTCAGTTCCACCTCGCGCTCGCCTCTGCGGCAGCAGAAAATGACGCCGTCGCCGGCTTTCACCGTCCCGACGGGCGCACCGCCCTCCCACAGGTTCAGCGGTTCCAGATGGTAATCCAGTTTCCCGCTTTCATAAACTTTTTCCACGGCTTTGGCAAGCGCTTCGCCGCCTGCCTTCTGGTATCTGCTCATGAATTATTCTCTCCTTTCACCGTTCTCCGGAAGGAATCTGCCTTCGCCGGGGAAAAGATTCAGCAGCTCATCAAAATGATGAATGAAGCAGTCGGGCTTGTTCTCTTCATTGAAGGTCATGGGCAGCCCGCCCGGATAATCCGCTGCCACGGTGCCGGCAAAGCCGGTCTGCTTCGCGCCGAGAATGTCGCGCTTTAAATTATCGCCCACGAATACGCTTTCCTCCGGCCGCACGCCCGCTTCGTCCAGCGCCAGATAGTAAATGGCGGGATGCGGTTTTCTCAGCATGGTCACGGAGGACTGCTGCACGGTGCAGAACAGATCGCGGATGCCGTCATGATCCAGCCATTCATCGATCTCGATCGTACCCACAAGGTCGCTGATGATGCCGACCTTGTAGCCGCGCGCCCGCAGCTCTCTTACGGTCTCGATGCCGCCTGGCACCACCACGCGCTCGCCCTTGGCCCGGCGGAACTGATAGGTCAACTCCACGGCGTTTTTCGCGATGTAGTCACGGTCCAGTTCAGGGACCAGCCAGCGGGTCCAGAGCACCTTTTCCGGCGCCTCGCACAT